>URWR01000031.1 GCA_900551595.1 uncultured Coriobacteriaceae bacterium | reverse complement strand
CGTTTTACGTGGCATCTTATCTTGTTGGCTAC
Organism: uncultured Coriobacteriaceae bacterium; assembly: GCA_900551595.1. Taxonomy (GTDB): domain Bacteria; phylum Actinomycetota; class Coriobacteriia; order Coriobacteriales; family Atopobiaceae; genus Coprovicinus; species Coprovicinus avistercoris. Next base: position 12,982 of record URWR01000031.1, on the reverse strand, counting down.
TCATTCGGCGCACCCCTACCACTCGATATCCATTATTTGAGCGGGTTCGGACTGCGTCTCAACAGCCGTAATACGAGCATCATGCATTCGGATAACCCTATTAGCAATAGGTGCAATGGCTGCGTTATGTGTCACGATAATGACGGTTGCTCCCTGCGTACGACTCATGCCTTCAAGTATGCCAAGTACCTGCTTGCCAGTTTGATAATCCAGTGCACCTGTTGGCTCATCACAGAGCAAGATTTTTGGATTTTTAGCAACTGCACGCGCTATAGCAACACGTTGTTGTTCTCCACCTGACAATTGTGCAGGGAAATTATTAAGACGATCAGCCAGCCCCACATTGGCAAGTGTTGTGGCAGGATCCGCGGCATGACGAACAATCTGGGAAGCCAGTTCCACATTTTCGAGGGCTGTAAGATTTGGCACCAGGTTGTAAAACTGAAAGACGAACCCCACATCAGTACGGCGATAGTCTGTTAGCTGTCGCGTGGAATAGGTAGCAATATCTGAGCCATCCACCACTACGCTGCCTTCGCTTGCTTTATCCATCCCGCCTAAAATGTTTAACAGGGTAGATTTACCAGCACCCGAGGCACCTAAAATAACAACAAGCTCCCCTTTTTCAATCTCAAAGGACACATCGTTGTTGGCTACTATTTCCGTATCTCCACTCTGATAACGCTTATATTCGTGGCTCACTTCAATAAAGGCCATTGCTCCCCCGTGCTCATTAAATAAACAACGTGTTGATTATTATTTGTTGTAGGATTCTACCCATCACCTCGGAGCTCTTTTTCTTCATGAGCTCTGAAGTGCACAACTTTTGTCAAACTGTTGATTCATACGTGAAAAGGCCTGGACTATGCCAGAAAAGAGAGTTCGCACAACTCAAACAAGACTTCGGATTAAGCAGGCTTTTACTAAGCTTGTGTCAGAAAAAGGATTCAGCGCCATTACGATAAGTGACATCTCTCGACGTGCTGGCATTAATCGCGGTACCTTTTACCTGCATTTTGTCGATAAAAATGACCTTCTTGAACAACTTGAAGAAGAAACTATTAAGGATTTGGCAAACATCCTGCTCACCCCTCTGCCAGCACCAGCCAACACTGATTCCGATGATATTTTTCCTTTCGAAGTCTTAAGGGATGCACTGAGGTATGTCGTTGATGATTTCGCATTTATCTCTGCAATTGCAGGAAAAGGAGGGGATCCTCAATTTTCTGAAAAGTTTAAGCGTCTTATCGACGGACTGATGGAACAGGGACTTTGCAGAGCGCATATTGCTATCGCCGGAAACGCTATTTATCCCGCCTCGTATGCTCGAGAGATAGCACTCAGCCATGTAATGGCAATCATAGAACTCTGGATACGGCGGGGCTGCTCAGAAGATCCTGAGCGAATTGCCCGCATGATTTGTGATACGCGACACGTTCGCTTCGATGATCTTTTAGACCGATAAGGTCTTTTATTGCGCTTGAAACCGAATGATATCGGCAAGTCTTTCCGTATGAAAAACACGCTCTGTCGCGCCGGCATACTCTTTGATTGAGCGAGTCTTTCTCACGGTTCGATGCACGGTACGTGGATCTGAAAATGCATATTTGGCATAGCACCACCACTCTTTCATGCGAAAGACTGCGTTTCCGCCCATCTCTTCCATATACGCTTGAAAGAGTCTGTTGTGAAAATGTTCAAGCTCATCAATTGAAAGTGAGGTACCGCCATTCCACTCACGTATTAAAGCTGGGTTGGTTAGGACGCCGCGACCAAGCATAATGTGGCGAGTCTTCGGATAGGTACTCAACAAGGCAGTTATTTCATCAGAGCTGAAGATATCTCCGTTATATGCCACAGGAAATGCTGCTTGTGCCAGCGTTTTTCCATAGAGTTGCTGCCGTGGAACACCTTTATAGCCATCCTTTTGAACACGGGGATGAACTATCAGTTCTGTAAGCGGGAATTTGCAATACAGATCGAGAATCTTTTCGTATTCTTCGTCGTTTGAAACACCCACGCGTGTTTTTACTGATACGGGAAGACAAGACTTGGTGCAGACGTTATCCAAAAAAGTCGAAAGCTCGTCCAAGTTTTGGAGAAAACCCGAGCCCTTACCTTTGGCAACAACTGTTCCTGAAGGACACCCCAGATTGAGATTTACTTCCGTAAACCCCATTTCAGAAAGTAGCCGCGCTGCCCAGACAAACTCATCGGCATTCTTTGTAAGCAGCTGAGGGATAACGGTGAGATCTTGGCGATAAACACTATCAAGTTCTTTCGCTGCGCGCTTGCCAAATGAAGAGCCTACACGAGGCGGAGCAAGAAACGGTGTGTAGTACCGATCGAGTTTTTCAAAGCATTCCGCCTGAACTTTTCGATAGACATGTCCCGTAAGCCCCTCCATAGGAGCCAGCGAGAAAATCATTGAGTAATCCTTCTTTTTTTCAAACAAGCGAACAACAAAAAAGTACGTAAATTATAGGTCATTTCAAAACGATGTGAGCTCGTGTTTACGCACAATGCTTCGAACCATAATTTGACTTCTTAGAAGTTATAAAAAGATAGTAATGAGACGCACGTCATAATGGTTATAGAGAACTTATCTTGGTGAATTTTCTTTTCTTTTATCTATCAAAGTATTGCTCATTGTACTTTTAATCCATTCAGCCTCAATCCTGATGATGTCGCAGGTCAAAATAACCTTATTGAGAACGATCTGTCGCTCTATTCGCCGAGAAGATTTGCCATCCACTGAATATTTATTCACATTTCGGATACAAGTACTCCAACTTTCCTCCACAAGCGCCTGTGGTCCTACCACAGACGAGAAGGGAGCGTCCCTATGTGTACGGGCATCCGCTTCACTGATAAAAACGGCGCAATGTATTTCGGAAGGAACCTGGACTGGACCCAGGGGTACGGAGAGAAGGTGGTTGTAACACCTTCGGCAGCAAAAGTTCCAACGGCGTTCGAGCGTCCTGAGGATCCTGCAGACGGCCACACCGTAATGGGTATGGGCATCATCGTGGCAGGTATTCCCCTCTACTTCGACTGTGGTAACGATGCAGGCTTGGCGGTCGCAGGTCTCAACTTTCCCCAAAGTGCACACTACGCCGCCAGCCCAATAGATGGTACCACCAACGTTGCTGCTTATGAATTCCCCTACTGGGTTGCAAGAAACTTTTCATCACTTGATGAGCTAAGGGAAGCATTAGCTCATACAACCGTCGTAGCTAAACCCGTAAACGAGCAGCTACCAGTAGCCAATCTCCATTGGCTTATTGGCGACGCAACGGGCAGTCTGGTTGTTGAGTGCATGGCAGATGGCTTGCATGTTTGGGAAGACGATGTGGATGCGCTCACCAATGAGCCTGACTTCGGTTGGCATCGCCAGAACCTGCGCAACTACCTCATGATGGATGAGGGTATGCCCGCGCCAGCAACGTGGGATCGCGCTGAACTCAAGCCCTTTGGTTCAGGTGGCGGTGTCCAAGGTATGCCTGGTGACTACGGTGGACCAGCACGCCTCGTACGTGCAGCATATGTGAATGCACACTATCCTGTCCAAGACGGCGAAAAAGCCAATGTAACTCGTCTCTTCCGCACACTCGGTGCATCCGCTGTACCTGTAGGCGTAGCCAAGATGGCTAATGGTGACTACGAAAAGACGCTCTACACCAGCTGCTTCTCCGCTGCTTCAATGACCTACTATCACGCAACGTATGATGACCCCACCATCCATGCGTATCCGCTTTCCGCTTGTGATCTGAGCGGCACTGCTCCGTTTATCGCTACTGCTGCTTAATCGTTCGCTAGATCACAAAATCATCTATCAAATTCCGGGATTACTACCCGGCGAAGGGAGTGCTCATGAATCGCACTACCTCTGCTTCCTCAGCTACGCCTACAGCGGCTCCTGCCGCTGCGGCTAAGGCATCACCTGGAGCAGGTAAAGAGAAGTTTCTCGTACTACCTATTATCATCCTCGTCCTAGCTCAAATGGGCACGACCGGTGATAACGGCGCACTTTCGCTTGCTGCAACTGCACTGACGAAAGATCTTGGAGCGACGACATCCGATATTCAGCTCGCTAACATGATCTATCCACTGGTTGGTGGCTCGTTCATGATTGCAGGCGGTCTTGCCGGTACGATGATCGGCTGAAAGACCTTCCGTATTGGCGCGTTGCTTGCAGCTATAGGCGAGATTGCCCTGGCGCTTTCCCCCAACATGATGTTCTTCATCTGGGTTGGTCGTGTGCTCGTAGGACTGGGTGCAAGTTTCCTCGTTCCATCCCTCCTTGGCATCATCCCCTTCATTTATCACGGTGCCAATCGTACCGTTGCCTTCGGTTGCATTGGCGCAGCCTCCGGCCTCGCAGCCGTACTGCCACTTATGTTGGGCGTCGTTATGCAGCTAGCAGGTATGCGCATTACCTTCTTTGTGCTCGCCCTCTACTTTATTGGCGTCGTGGTACTCTCGCTTGGCATGCCAAAGTTTGATCAGCAACCTGAGAAATCTCACTTTGATGCCATTGGCGTAGGGCTTGCAGCAATGGGATTCTTCTGCATGCTCATTGGCCTCTCCAGCATCTCTTCCTGGGGCCTCATTAAGCCGATGCGCACCGCTCCGTTCACCCTCTTTGGTATCTCACCGGCAATCCCCCTCGTTGTGCTGGGCATCATTATCCTTGGCGTGCTTATTAAGGTAGAAGCACGCGAGGAGAAGCGCTATGGCCTCGTAGTCCTGCCGCGTTCGTTTATCACCACAAAGCAGGTGCTTGCTGGTTTAGTAGCCAATGCACTCATGTTCTTCTTTATGGGTGCTCAATCGATTCTTATGTCTCCGTATCTGCAGCTCGTTGCTGATTGGACACCTATCGACGTTGGCACCATTTCCATCGCAACTGGCCTACCCACCTTTGGTCTAGCGCTCGGTATCCCCAAGCTCTTCCCCAAGGCAAATCCGCGCCATGTCATTCAAGTGGGTTATGTAGCTATGGCATTGGCGCTGGGTATTATGGCTTTCTCGGTTACCCTTGATGGCGCAAACCGCATAGGTGTTTACCTTGGCGCATTTATGGCTGGCGTTGGCGCAGGTACCGTATCGTCCCACGCAAGCAACATTGTTGCTCTTGCAGTAAACGACCGTGATGCATCGCAATCCGGCGGTATTCAAAGCACCATGCGTAATGTTGGCCAGGCTCTGGGTGTAGCACTCCTTGGTGCAGTTCTTATCTTCGGTATCAGCTCCACCCTGCACAACGAAATGGCCGCCGACCCGGCAATTTCACCCGATGTTGCTCAGCAGGTCTCCGAACTCACCATCAACCTTGGCAGCAATACAGAATTGAGCATGAGATCGCCAATATTAAAATGGACGATTCTGAACGCGCCAAGCTGGTAGACCTGGAAGCTAAGGCTCGCTTCGATTCAACACGTGTAGCCTATGGTGCAGGCATCGTCATCGTCCTGCTCGGACTACTTACCACTCCATGGATCACAACGCTCTCGAGAGATTCAAAGCCTACACCAAGTGTGCAAGCAGCTAAGGCAGCTCCAGCAGGATCTCAGCCGAAGCATCCGCAAAGCTAGTGCATCACACTAACGAGCTCTCCTTTTTCCCGCAGGACATGGTCTCACAATCGAGGCCATGTCCTGTTTTTGTCACCTGTTGATGTGACGTTCCAAAAGACCGGTCAGCTCAGTAAGTTCAGCTTCAGTAAGGTCGTTTTTATCCACAAGAATGATTCTGTTATCTCCGCGTTTGAGGTAGAGATATTGCCCCATAGAGCCACACTCGACAAAAGAATCCCAGTAGCAGAGGCTGCTACCAACCTGTGACTCGATATGCACACCATCCTCATCAAAGATATATTCGACAACACCCGAGCGGAATGCCTTGTCTACCAGATGTTCTGATTTTCTAAGCACAAAGTGCTGAAATGCCTTGATCTTAAGACCCAAGAGCAATCCTGCAATACCAACAATGAGAAATACTATGCTCTGAATGTCTGCTTTACCGATCAGCAACAACATTGCGGCGCATATGAGTAGCAGTATGCCCGTTGCTACTAGCAACGGACCACAAATACGACGGCGCCGTACATTGCCAGGGCTCATTAAAGCTATCTCAACGGCCGCATCCTTCTTCTCTTCACTCAGATTCATGCGATAGACAACCATGCGACATCCTCTCCAGCTAATCTTCCAATGATTGTAGAGCCTCGAGGGATAGCTAAGAACATGCATTCTTGCTTTTATGGAGCACTTCTTACTCTTTCAAACCAGCAAGGATTTTCTAGCTCGCAAGGGGTATACGAAGAGAAACAATCAGAGGGAGAACTCATGTCCAGCCAGCTCACCAAGCGAGCGCTCGAGGAGTCACTCAAACACCTCTTGCTCAAAAAGCCCCTCAACAAAATTACAATCGCCGATATTACTGATGACTGTGGTATCAGTCGTATGACGTTCTATTACCACTTTCAGGACATCTATGATCTGGTTGAATGGTCATGCGCAGAAGACGCTGCTCGAATTATCGCTGGCAACAAAACTGCAGACACTTGGCAAACAGGACTTCTTAATATTTTTCTTGCCTTACGTGAAAACAAGCCCTTTATCATGAACGTTTATCACAATATGGACCGCGACCAGATGGAGCGGATCTTTTTCCCGGTGGTACACAACCTTGTGAGAGATGTGGTAGATGAGCACGCTGTAAAAAGGCATGTGCGGGAACAGGATAAGGACTTTATCGCAAACTTTTTTGCCCATGCCTTTATCGGAACCGTGCGCGACTGGATCGCACGAAGCATGAAAGATAGTCCTGAAGTACTCGTGCAGAATATCGCCATCATTTCGGATGGTTCCATCGAGATTGCGCTTGACCGCTTTGAAATCCCTGGAGGTTACGTCGCAGGAAGCGACAGTAATGTTCCGGAAGCACCCACGGCGCCATAGGTGAATGCATTCACCATGCACATCAAACCTTTCTCTTGTTTCTCGCCAATCTATACAATCCAGCCCATTTGATAAGAAATCGTACAGAGTGGATGCTCTGTCCATAGCGCACCGTCCGTTGCAGGCTCACCGTGAAATGAGATGCATCGGATTCGCCCGATGTGCACGTACGAAAGGTGTGGCTATGTACTATTCAAGTGGCAATTACGAAGCGTTTGCTCGTCCCAAGAAGCCCGAAGGCATCGAGCACAAAAGCGCTTACATTGTTGGCACGGGCCTAGCGGCACTCTCCGCGGCGGCCTACCTCGTGCGCGATGCCCAAATGCCGGGCAAAAACATTCACATCTTTGAAAAGGACAGTGTGCCCGGAGGCGCCTGTGATGGCCAAGACATTCCTGGAATCGGCTATGTTATGCGCGGCGGTCGTGAGATGGATAACCACTTCGAAGTGATGTGGGATCTGTTCCGCTCCATCCCCTCCATCGAGACGCCCGGCGTCTCCGTTCTAGACGAATATTACTGGCTCAATAAGGAAGACCCGAACTATTCACTCTGCCGTGCCACGAAGGATCGTGGGCACGACGCTGGGTGCGACGGTAAATTTGGCCTTTCTGACAAGGCGGCTATGGAGATCATGGAACTCTTCTTCACGCCAGACGAGAAGCTCTACAACCGTCCTATCACCGATTTCTTTGACGAAGAAGTGCTCTCCTCCAACTTCTGGATGTATTGGCGCACTATGTTTGCGTTCGAAAACTGGCACTCCGCACTCGAGATGAAGCTCTACATCAAGCGCTATATCCACCACATCGCAGGACTACCGGACTTCTCGGCCCTACGTTTCACCCGGTACAACCAGTACGAGTCGATGATCTTGCCGCTCGTTGAGTACCTCAAGACCGCCGGCGTGCAATTCCACTTCAATACGAAGGTTGAAGACATCCAGTTCACTATCGGAGGCGGCAAAGGTCCAGAGCGTGCTCGCACCGGCACTGGTCAGGACACTATTCAGCGTATGCAACAGGCAGCATTTCCGCGCAATCCGTACAGCACGCCTGTGAAGAAGGTTGCAACCTGCATTGTACTGAATGAAACCAACGCAGATGGAGACGCCGTCACCACAACAATTGACCTCACCGAGAATGACCTTGTCTTTATCACCAACGGCGGCTGCGTCGAGAATTCCACCATGGGAGCACAAGATAAGCCAGCTGCTTGGAATCCTGAGATTAAACCCGGTGGTGGTTGGGATATGTGGCGCCGCATCGCGGCCCAAGACCCCAGCTTTGGTCATCCCGATACCTTCTGCGGCGATCCCGAAAAGTCCAAATGGATGAGCGCCACGGTGACGACCTTTGACAGCGAGATTCCACCCTACATTCAGGCCATTTGCAAGCGTGACCCCTTCACCGGCCATGTGGTTACAGGCGGCATTGTAACCTGCGCCGATTCCAACTGGCTCATGAGCTGGACCCTCAACCGCCAACAGCAGTTCCGTGCCCAGCCCAAAAACGAGCTCTGCGTCTGGGTGTACGGTTTGTTCCCAGACAAGCCGGGTAACTTCGTGAAGAAGCCCATGCGCGAATGCACCGGTGAGGAGATCTGCCAAGAGTGGCTCTATCACCTGGGCGTGCCCGAGGATCGCATTCCTGAGCTTGCTGCAAATCACGCCAACACGGTGCCGGTCATGATGCCTTACATCACAGCATTCTTTATGCCACGCGCAGCAGGCGACCGCCCCGACGTAGTGCCCGATGGTGCGGTGAACTTTGCCTTTATCGGTCAGTTCGCTGAGACACCGCGTGACACCATCTTCACTACCGAATACTCCATGCGCACCGGCATGGAAGCCGTCTACACGCTCTGCGATGTCGATCGTGGCGTACCCGAGGTGTGGGGCAGCGTCTTCGACGTGCGCGACCTACTCATGGCGAGCGTGAAACTGCGCGACGGCAAGCCCATCACCGACATGAAACTCGATCTCATTGAACGATTTGCACTCAAAGAAGCACTCAAGAAGATCAAAGAGACTGATGTTGAGAATGTTCTAAAGGAGTTCGGAGCTATTTAGTAAGTGCAGCTCATTAAGTCAATCATCAGCGCATGGCAGGGCTATCCTCCCTCTGCCATGCGCTGTGCTATTTCATATAATTGCTCAATAAACCTGTCCGGTACAATTGTAGAAATACGCTCTTGTGCGCACCAGATACGAATCATGCGTTGTTGTGTATAAGCTCAAGAATGGAGACAACCGTGGACACTGCCCATCTCGATGCCCTACCTGCACTTCATTCCAATCTCGATTCCGTATTGGCTGATGGAGAAAAAGTTGTTTTTGCAACCAAGCTTTCCTGCTTTGGAACCGAGACTGACGCATATCTGGGTGGACATATGTCCAAGCTATACCTCACAAACAGACGGATTGTTGCCGATAATACCGCGGGTTTGTGGGATGTTGATCTTCTCACGGATATTGCAAGCTGTGAGATTTCTGAAAACGGGATACCCTTCTTTAAATCGACGGTGGTCTGCGTCAACCTGAACAAAGAGCTTGTCTACGGTAACGAACAAGGGACGCTGCAGGGCTTTCGGTTCTACTTCAAAAAGAAAAAGGATGCCGAGCGCTTCGTAGCTCTTGTAAGCGAAGCTTTGGACTAACGAAATTTGCGTCGAAAGATACAATATCGCAAATTCTATCGATCACACTTTCGTAAGATATATCGCCCTCTTCAAACATTGCGATTGTTAGTGCAAACTCGGTACGAATTGCGCTGATTTATGGCAAATTCGCTGATTTAGGCTCCGAAAATTCTAGTTCTCTTTCAATTCTCTTTCTGCCGTGGCAGATGGAACTTACAGACTGAGTTTATTTGCTGAGCAAGCAAATGGTGACTTATACACTGACTTTTTGTAGTGCCCCGGTTACCGTGACCGTTACTGTTACCAATGGAACCGGAACAGTAAGCAATTTTGGCGGCACCATACTTCACGAACATACATGGTCAAACAATTGAACATACGATGGTAACTATCACTGGCATGCGTGCACAGCAGATAACTGCCCCATAACTGAGAATGCCGACAAAGAAGGTTATGCTGCACATACTCCTAATGACAAGTGGAGTTCAAAAAGTGCGTCTGGTTTAGAGGCATTGACGCAGGTCAATACCTCTCATTTGTTCGTTTATATCGCGGAAATCCCATGGGATTTCAAAAGTGTATTTTCATAGGCACAGGAAGCCTCTACCTGAGCATCAAACGCACCACGGCAACGACGGCACACCATCGCGGTATCGTCGTTGCGCAGTTTTGCAACATCTCGGACGGATCCCGTCTTACACAAAGCTGACCGTCACCTTGCAGACGCATCACATGCGCACCGTAGGGTGAAGATAGCTTCGATTTGAGGAGGCTCTATGGTCCTCGACTACCGTCCGCCACGCAAGGAAGAGATCCAGTATGTCAGCGATCTCGTCCATGGCCGCCATCGCAAGGATGCCGTCGCCATAGTAGCGGCAGTGGTGGTCGGGTCACTCTTTGGTCTCGCGATCGTCGCCTCGAGTATCGCCTCCGGCAACGAGAACGTCGACCTTGTGTTCATCGTGGCCTGTGTCGTCGTCTGCGCCGCCGCTGTCGCCGTCATCGTTGGCCTAATCATGGCGAGCGTGCGCACCATCGTTGCCGTCTGTCGCGTCTGGAAGCCCGCCCGCGCCATCACGGGCGTCGCACACGTGATGGCGGCTTTGCGCGGTCGGTCTACATCACGGGCGTCACTGTCGCATATGCGGTGCTCCGTCTTGCGCACCGCATCCTCATCTGGCTCATCATCCCCTCGCAGATCATCATGGATGTCGTGATCGGCTTCGTGATGGGGACACCCATCCTGTTGCTGTTCACCATTCTGCTACGCTTTATCTTCTTCATTCGCTGCAACATCAAGGGCGTGGACGACGAGGAGGTCGTCGCCGCGAACATCTCTGCGACACCTCGGGGGCACCGGGATGGCGACGCCGCGGATGATGCCGCACAGGATGACCGAAGGGGGCCTGACGGCGCCGCTAACCGTCAGTCGTAGATGACGGAGGCAATCACACTCCCGGAGACATCCTCAAAGAAGCGCTTGGAACCGGCGAGCACCTAAGGGGTTGCCTGGGCTTCGTCGAGGAAGATGTAGTACCGCTCGCGCACGTGGCAACGAGAACAAGTCCCCACTACGTTGCCCGTAGTAGGGGGCACATGACGTAATGGGCGTCTTTGATGCTCACGATAACCGGTTCATACGCGTCCGATCCCATCGGCTGTCCAAGTACATCAACGGCGGCAAGTACATATCGCGCGCAGGGTTCAGGTAATTGAGCATGACGCTTATGTCGAGAATGACATCAGTCAGAGCGCTTCGTTGCTATCGCATGGATCCCTCGGCCCATCACCCATCAAAGCGTTTGACCGTTGTCGACGCAAAGCACCTGCCCAGTAATGCTGCCTGCACTGTCAGAGACCAAAAACAGGGCAGCCTCTGCAAGTTCCTTCGGCATTGCCATTTTCTTCATTGGAACCGTGCTTATGGTCTGAGCAACAACCTCTTCAGGCGCCTGCGCAAGAATATCTGTCTTTGTGATACCGGGAGAAACCGCATTGACGCGCACGCTATCCGCTGCACCGGCAGATGCTAATAGTTTTACGGTGTAGTTCAGCCCGGCTTTCGAAATCCCATAGATCAACGCCTGCATAGAGAGGGGGGCTCTATGCTGGATCCAGAAGTGGTAAAGAGGATGTTCCCCTTTGTCTTTTTAAGCTCGGGCATTGCTTTTTGGCTGATAAAGAAGGCGTTTTTTAAGTTCACTTGAGTGACATAATCCCAGAGTTCAACGGTTGATTTTTCAAAACTGACATACGCAACGTCGTCAAAACACTCTCGTCCGAACTCTTTGAGAAGCCACGTCTTGTCGACCTGCCGCGCCCCCGCACAGCCCATGGGGTCGACTTCTCAGAAGGCGCGTTCCGCCTCCGTTGAGAGATGCTCCGGCATAAGGCTGAACCGCTCGGCTTCGTCCAGGACTGCGAGGGCGGCGTGATAGCGCTCGCACCTTTGGGAGAGCGCCGCCTCGTCAGGTTGCCCGTAGCCCTCGAACCGCGTCTCGTCCAGATTGTGCAAGAGATCGGCACGCTTGACCGTGCGGGCGATCGGATTGGCGAGGAGAGCACTCACGTAGTCATGGTAGGGCACGGCGGGGTCGTGCGTGAGCAGCCGCAGGGCGTCGGTCACCTCCGGCGGAAACTCGCGCCCCAGGTCCTCGAGCGTTACAGGTGTGTCCTCCACCACGTCATGCAGCAGGGCAACGCAGGTTGTGATCTCGTCGGGCATCTGCTCTGCGAGGTGGTACGGATGGAACACGTAAGGCGTTCCACACTTGTCGACCTGTCCCGCATGTGCCTCATAGGCGATGCGCATAGCTCGGTTGGTGAGCGCTGTATAGATCATGGCCAGCTCCTCTCTCGTCGTGCGTATTGTCTCACGAGCGAGAGGCAAAGTCGCCTGTAGCAGCCGCTTGCGGACGAGTGCGACTCTGTGGCGGAGAGCGAAACCCGCCCCCGTGTGCGGAACCGGGCGCGACGTACGGGCGGGGCCGTTTGCGCGACCCCGTCTTACAAAGCCCGGAAGTTCTTCTATCTTATTTCTATTAAGAACCTTTAGAACCATTTTTCAAACAACGTCATGAGGAACCCGAAGGACGAACGGATCGCATCGTTTTCTGAAAGCATCTCGAGGACCGACTTCATCTGCGAGCTGGGCCGAGCCATGTCACCGTGCGCCCGACTCCTGCTCGTTCCCTCGGGGACGATCTAGTTGTGAAAGAAGAGAAGCGTGGCAATCTGCTGCAGGCGAGGGTTACCCATCTTCGCAGTACGCACGCGGCGGGAGATTCCTGTGCGCACGATTGCCTGCATCACATCGGCGTTTGACCCAATACCGCCGCCCGCGCGGGCAAAGCCATTGATGGCGTTTGAGGAATGGG
>URWR01000030.1 GCA_900551595.1 uncultured Coriobacteriaceae bacterium | reverse complement strand
CAGAAGGACAGTTGCTGAATTGGATGGTTCCGCCGAGCCACTTCTCCATGAGTTCATCTACCGTTCCCTCTTCAATTAAGGCAGCTAAGGCAGTATTTACTGCTGCGGTAAGGCCTGTATTGTCTTTATTGATAGCCCAACCGTATTGCTCGCCTGTTGGAACCTCAATGCCAACAGCAAGGTCTGTATATGAGGTATTGATGAGATAGACCATTGCGGGTAAGTCAGCAACTGCTGCTTGATAGAGTCCCGTCTGCAAGCCAGTAAGACAGCTAATAGCATCGTCTAGGGGAACTACCGTAGCATTTGGAAGATTTTCTTTAGCCCATGCATCGCCTGTGGTTCCAGATTGTACGGCGACTTGCGTTCCGGCTACATTAAGTGAGTCAACTGTGACAGAATCAGCATCGCTCGCTGGAACTACAACCGCCTGGTTGGAATCCATATAAGGATCTGAAAAATCAACTCTTTCAGCACGCTCGTCGGTAATCGTTATTGAGGCAGATGCCATATCGGCCCTTCCACCCTGTTCAATAGTAGGAATAATGGTGTCAAACTTCTGCATAGGGAGCCAATTTGGTTCTAATCCCAAACGATCACAGACTGCACCAACCAGATCAATTTCGAATCCTTCTGGCTGTCCATCTACGATGCTTGCTAACGCTGGATATCCATAGTCGGAAAGCAGTGTGAGCTTACCTTCCTCTACCAATGTGTATGATTCGTCACCAGATGCAGAGGATTGATTGTTGGAACAACCTGCAAGCGCAGAGCCTGTTGCACATACAGCGAGCATTCCTAACATAACAGAGCGTCGACTCATGATAGGCGTTGAAGTCATATGATCTCCCCCTTAAGCAATGGAGTTCATTTGATTGGATGCGACAGCCCGGCTAAAGCAAATACATGACATCAAAAGCGATGTAATGCATGGGGGAAATCATCAACTATCTTGGCTAACGAAACGCATCTCACGATGGTCGTTATTACTCATTGGCAACAAAACGTAACGCTCTCGTCATGCCATGTGCCTGCAGAAACGCTTCAGAAAAATAAGAGCTATTTAAAAGAAATCAAACTGACACATCTCAATTTTGCTGTGTACTCAAAACAGAGAATACAAAAAACTCGCGGGCTTACAGATAAGGTCCTATCCGCAAGCCCGCGAGAAAGATTTGGTTTAAGTCTCAAAGGATTTTCTCTACCTAGCAGCAGACTGATTAAAACCCTCCGTAGTAGTGATCGCGCTCCCAGTTTGTGACATGCATACGGTACTCTTCCCATTCACGCCGCTTCGCCTCAACGAGGTAGCTATGGATGTGCGAACCGAGAGTGGTACGCATGAGTTCGCTTTTCTCAAAAGCATCTATTGCTTCACCGAGATCGCGTGGAAGAGGTGAGATTCCCTTTGCTGCAAGCTCCGAAGGAGACAAAGTAGCATCTTCAAGCGTTGCTTCAGCTGGAAGCTCCATGCCATCCTCAATACCTTTAAGGCCTGCAGCAAGTGTTACTGCTAATACAAGGTATGGGTTGCAGGTAGGATCGGGACTGCGCAGCTCAATTCGAGTGGAAAGATGTTTTCCAGGTTTATGCGCTGGAATACGTACCAAAGCCGAACGGTTACGCCTGCCCCATGTTGCATAACAAGGAACTTCGCCCGTTGGAATTAAGCGCTTATAAGAGTTAACCGTCGGATTAGTAATGAGAGTAAATTCTCGAGCGTATGCAAGAATACCGGCAATATAAGATTTCGCCAATTTTGAGAGATGCGTACCACCTGGAGCATCTTCAGCCCAGAAAAGATTTTCACCGTCATGGCTGAGCAAAGACTGATTGAGGAAGAGAGCAGAGCCAGGTGAACTATCAAATGGCTTAGGCATAAATGAAGCATACATGCCTTCATCAAAAGCAACCTGTTTTATGACATGACGCGCAGTCATAATATTGTCCGCACAAGTACGCGCCTCGGCATAACGAAGTTGAATACTGTTTTGAGAAGGCGCAATCGCATGACGAGAGTACTCCACAGGAATGGACATCTTCTCAAGCATCAGTGTTGTATTGCGGCGAAGGTCGCACGATGAATCATAAGGTGTGAGGTCAAAATAACCTGCATTATCTATAGGAATCGGATCCTTATCGCTACGGAAATAGAAAAACTCTAGTTCAGGGCCAACGTTAAGAAGATATCCTAGACGATCAGCCTCACGGAAAATACGCTCAAGGCAAGAGCGCGGATCCCCTGCAAAGGGCAAACGAGCTGGCGTTTTAATATCACAAAATACGCGCGCAGCGCCGCTCTTCGCAGGACGCCAAGGAAGCATTTGGAAAGTTTCCGGATCTGGAAAAGCGAGCATATCAGATTCTTCGAGCGGAGCAGCAAATCCATCTACCGCAGATCCATCAAATCCGATTCCCTCTTCAAATGCCTCTTCAAGATCCTCAGGAGAAATAGCAAACGATTTAAGGTTACCGAGAACATCGGTAAACCACAGCCGAATAAAACGAATGTCGCGATCTTCAACTGTTCTTAAGACAAAGTCGATACTTTGCTGCTCGTAAGGCATCAGGCGCCTCCAGACAAATGTGAGACGTACTCAATCTTATACATGTTTCACAATGGCATAGTTGTGTTACACCCTTGTTTCACTCTGCCAAGACTTTGCCTTATTCGGATGAAAGCCATGATCTCTGTATATTGGGATTGTGCTTATACATCTGGCTTTTGATCATCATGAGTTAATCGAGCTTGAGCGTTAGAAATTGTTGCAGATGCCACCGGACAAGATCCTCCCTTATGAGCGGCTGAACAAGTACCCGCATTTGCACAGCTGCCACAAGAACCTTTCGAGCGCATTATCGAACGAATGGCAATGATCACCAAAACAAGAACGATACTAAGAACCACAACGTCTATAGGTGGGACAGACATTTTGCACCCCCTGAAATTTCTAAAGTTTCCTGCACATATAATAGTATTTGTTAACTTTAGTTAACTATACACCAAAACTATGAGCTTCCTATGAGCCATATTTGGTTTTGAAGAGTTAATTCTCTTTCTTATTTAATGATCACTTTCAGCTGTATTCCACATATATCGATACTATCCCCCGATGCAACGTGCATAGAATCCAATATGGGCACACCTTTATATGAAGCAGGATTGGTCGCTCCTTGATTGAGAGCCATAATCCCCGATTTGTCGGGAATGATTCGTAAATGATGACGAGATACAGTTCTATCGTGCAGTATCACGTCATTGTCGTTTTCTCTTCCAATTGTGATCCCTTCATCAGGGACCCCGCACCTTACCTCCATAGCAGCTGAAATAACTCTGACTTCGGTATTTCCAACTCTATGAACTTCAGACAGATCGATAGTGTCATCTGCGCTCTCAGAAAGTGAGCAATCAATAGATTTCTCAACAATCTCTTGTCTTGCTCTATCCCCTGTTTGGATGGCCTTATTCTTTTCGAATGTATGATCCTGTGTGCCAATTTGCCCGCTTGTCGCTAGAAACGACTTATTCTGGGTCGTATCAAAATCATAGAGACAGCCATAGCATACCTGCATGTCTTTAAAGAGAATCGCTCCACACCGCGGACAAACCTTAGTATTTGTAGATTGAGATCCAGCCTCATAGGAAGCTGCATAGGTCTGAGAAGTGTACATCTCATCCGTCAACATTTTTCCTCCTGACAATTACTGAAGGGTTTGTCGAACGATCTGTTCTCCCGGAACCACCCATCCACTTTTAGACGCAGGACGCTCGAGAACTGCGATAGCACCTTCGCATCTTATGCGTGCCCCGCAATGTAGTGATAAGCACACACTCATCACCTCACCTTCGGAATTAATAAAGGCAATATCTATTGGAAATGCCATGAGATGAGTGTGAATATCACTGCACTCCAATAAGAGAACAGGTAATGCACTCCGCGAAGCGCCGATAAGGCCTTTCGTCCGTTCAAAGAAACTGACGAGAATCCGGGCTGAAAGAACTTTTTCTTTGAACACAAGGTTTATCAGTTTGCCTTTCAGCGCTGATTGCCGTTTTGACCTCATACCACTACTCCCGGTCTATATCGGTCGACCACAAGACTCCGCTCATGAATAAGCACCCCTGGAGGAGAGAAGTTAATCCCTGCAATTGAAAAATGCGATGGCCAAGGTTTGACACGGAGCATACAGGTAAAGCGAGTAAGACAAGGAATGACAGACATATTGCCCGATCCTCCAAACCGGCCAACTGTCTCAGCGTGTACCTCAACTTCATACGCATCTGCATTTCCCATTGCATTTTCAATGCATGTTTTAACCTCACGTTGCGCGTGTTCCATTGTTTGTTCGCCCGGAGGTGATACACCTTGAGAAACAATGGCATCAAGAGCAACTTGATCAAACTGAGCACACAGCTCCACGTATCTCATGAGGCTATACGCCATAAACACCATCACAATCAATATGGGAAGAAGGGCAGCAAGCTCCACTGACATCTGAGCTTTGCGTTCAAATATCAGGGCTTTCATGAGGCACCAACCAAACTGCCAATATCTATTGAAAGTGGTATTGAGATGTTGGTGCCAGGTATAGGAAGTTCTGCAACGACAAAGGCTCCCGTACCCAATTCATTTCTCACTTCAACACCAAGGGCAGCCGCAAGCTCAGCAGGACTTCCGCTCGATGGCAAACGTTCAATTAATCTTCGAGCTTCTCCCATACCAGAAAGTCCAGCTTTATCAAATACGTTTTGTGAATTGGTTAATACTGGTTTTCTCATACGAAGATCCGTGGGAGCAAACATTGTTGATCCTGCTAAGTCCGTAAGCATTTCTCGGAGATCAGCAGCAACACTACCTCCCAAAACTCCATCAAGAAGTCCAAGAAAATCTCCTACAGCAGAACCTATGCTCTCGTAAGCAGATCCATAGGCATGTAATGCAGTACCCCAAAGCTCACATATCATGGCTGGAAGTCCAACAAGACCTTCGCCCGAAGACAAACCATCGAAGAATCGAGATATAACATTGTTTTCTGCCGTAGCTTCATCAGGTGCAAGAACAGCCGCAGAAATCGCCGCTCCCTGTGGAAGCTCAGATCCAGAAAGAAATGAAGCGGTAAGCTCATTTGGAGTGATTATTGATTCCCCTCGATAAACTACCGACACACAACCCCAAGCTCCAGGCGGACACAGTTCAGGTCGCTCACCAGCAAGTTCATCCATTGCTTTATCGAACTCATCCGCCCCATCCTCTGCAATTTCTTTCATCTCCGCTTCAAAACGAACGAGTTCATTTTTGTGAGCTTCATAGTTTTCAGAGGCTTCGCAGATGGCTTTCCAATGGTATTCAAATCCATTTTCTATTGACGTAGAGGCAGCAGGCACACGGCCTAAATCCGTAATATCCATGTCACAAGTCGCACAACGACTTGCACTACCAGCGTCAATATCACTTAGTGAAGATGTCCCTGATGATGGACCTGTTGCTCCTGGACAGTCTGTACTAGCATGCAATACACGCGCTCCACCTTCCATCGTGCATGGCCAGCGCCGGTCAGTATAAAGCGATGTTTTACGAACTTCTGAAGTGTTCCTTGGTAAGGTTGGCAGCGAAATATCAACAGTACCATCTGCTTGTTCGATATAGTGACCGTTGTTCACTTGAGAAAGTGCATAATCATAGAATGCTTTTCTGGCACACGAATTTGTCAGCTCACCCGCCGTTGAATTCTGAGGAGCTTCTGCGGCGGAACGCGCCGCATAATATGCACGTGCCCTCATAAGAGGGATACCAAAATTCCATCCATCAGTCGTAGGATACCAAGGGTTTTGCGAGGGCGTGAGTCCCGCAAGTGTTTCCGCGCGCTGCCAAAGGCAATAAGGTTTATCCCCACAGTCCGCTCTCCACCCAGCATCCCGAGCTTCATTTGCGGCTTCTGCTTCTTTGTCAGCACGATCAGAAACTTCACTCATTTTCTCAGTTTGCTCACTTAGCAGTTCAGGAGCTATCTCAGCATCATCCAAGGCAAAGTTTGTCTGAGAGCTCACGGGAAATGGCAGGGCACACCCTACATATTCA
This sequence comes from uncultured Coriobacteriaceae bacterium, assembly GCA_900551595.1. Taxonomy (GTDB): domain Bacteria; phylum Actinomycetota; class Coriobacteriia; order Coriobacteriales; family Atopobiaceae; genus Coprovicinus; species Coprovicinus avistercoris. Next base: position 7,213 of record URWR01000030.1, on the reverse strand, counting down.
ATATTGCTCTCTTCAGAATTTGCAGCTATACAAGAAGCTGAATTAGTCGCAACTAAGAGCGGTAACGTTGTTTCAAATTTTGAAAGCCCTTCGGCTGATTTTTGAGCAAAGCGCTGTCGTGCTTCAAGTATTTTCGTACCAACTTGACCCACTTCAAGACCGGCTGGCCCAAGTCCTGGAACAGCAGCGAGTACGAGTCCTGCAGCAGAAACAACAACACCAGTTATCCCCATGCTCAATACACACGCGTCTAATACCTGCGCCACACTCACATATGCTGTAACCGCATTACTACCTGCAAGGGCAGCAGCGTCTGCAACTCGTTGTACTTCCGAAGAACGGCTATTAAGCCAACTTATCGAAGCGATACCAAAAACAAGACAGAGGCTTACGAGAATAGCTGAGGCCACTGTCAGAGAGGTATAGCCTCCTTCTTCATGTATGAAAAGATTCAATCCAAAGGTTGCTTTATTCTTAAAAGGATTCTTATGAATCCCACGCGCCAACCCAATCTTCATAGTTGCCCTCCAGCCATTCGGGCCTTACTTGTTCTGTTACTTCAACATGAAGTTGAATCGTCCCGTGGTCAGAAGCACCAAGAGCTGCTGTGAGTCCTCCTATTACTGGCAATGGCTTAACAGACCCACTGATTTCTATACAAACTTCTGCCTCACCTAAGCCGCTGATCTGAATATCCCAATCTCTCGGTCCTCCTTCATGAAAGATGGAGACATTAGGAATAGCTTGAAGACGTCGAAGTGCATACTCTTTGCACTCCCGTTCATTTTCAGAAGAAGCTGTCGCAACAACACGTGCTGTTTGGGCGGCGGCTGACCTCATCACTGATCGTGTATAGAGTAAACATGCAGGTTGTAGGAGCATGAGAATAACGATCATGATTGTTGGCAATAACGCCGCCGCCTCAACACTAGCTTGTCCAGATACCTCAAAACAAAAGAATGTCTTTCCAAGCATCCAAATCTGGCGACATTTCAAAACCATGGGAGCAGGATTCTTGGGCAAGTTCAAGGAGCTTTCCGGTTGACGATGCGCGCCATATTGCCGCCAGCCCCACCACAACCGTAAAGAATGCCACCAGTAAAACAGCATACTCAACTGTTGCTTGACCACTTCTATCCCGTGCCAAGCAATGCTTGACCACCATCGTAAACCTCCTCCCATTGTGATTCCTCCATCCTGAGAATTCTCACTTCACACTCCTGGCTATCCTGTTCTTCCACGACGAAACAAACTTCAACTGCATTACCAAAGCTCACAGTGCAGCTCCATGTGTTGCCAAACAAATCCAAATAGCCGGAACGTATGAGTAGACAGTTCTTTGATTCTCGATATCTCTGTAGGAGCGCATACGCAGTATCTTGAAGTCCCTTATGAGATGAATACGTTGAAACGGTCCCCTGTTCAGTTTTTTCAATTGCAACAGGAGTTTCTAAAAATGAATTACTGTCATCTGTTAACTCAACAGATGCTTGCTCTTCATCAGAATCATGAATAAGGAACGTATCCCTCAGACAATAGATCGCCAGAAGAACAAGAAGACAACTACAAATACCTCCGATAATCCAAACAAGAGGCGTATGCGTTCGTTTTATACGATGCCTGCTCACTAGAGGGAATTAATGCCATCTGCAATGGCTTGCCAGAGTTCTGATATTCGATCTCTAAAAGAAATAACAGCAACGATAGCGATAACAACTAGAACTCCTACAAGAATCGCATACTCCGTTGTTCCCTGTCCTAATTTTTCTTTACGAACAACTCCCATTAGTTCTGCCATTTGTAAAAATGCCGCTTGAATACTTGCCATACGAACAACCCCTTTCTTCCTACATCCCGACTGCTGAGCTCATAAGAGGACCAAGAATCGCTAGTAGCATTGCTGGAACAATAAGAGTCCCTAAAGGGAGAAGCATTTTTACCGGTGCTTTTTCAATGCGTTCCTCGATTTGAGAACGCTGTTCAGATCTAATTGCTCGGCTTTGTCGCTCTAAAACAGCAGCCAGGGGCGTTCCAAAAGATAATGACTCCATTACCGCATCGGCGAATCGCCTTAATGGAGCGCTATCAAGGTCTTCAGCAAGGTCCAATAAGGCATCAGATCTTGAAGATATTCCACAGCGCCAACGCAGCATGGCACTTTTAAGAGCCTGGGAAAGATCATTATTAAAGCGTGAGCAGTACAAATCTAAAGAAGCATCAAAAGATAAGCCGGCGGACAACCCTAAACCCATAATGTCAAGAAGCGCTGGCATTTGACTGAGGCAGCGTTCTTGTTTTGTTCGTTTCTTACTGCTCTGTATAAAAGATGCAACAATTGGTGCTTGTTCGATATTAATTTGAGACAACGTTTGAAAACGTATAGTTGATTCTTTGTTTTCTTGAGCAGTAAGCAAGAAAGGCAAGGTAAATCCTACAATAGCTATAAGTGCTGTCCATCCTATATCCACACTACTCATATCATTACTCCTTTCATGAGATGTCGAACGACAAAAAGAGCAACGGTGTCGAGTAATAATGAAAAAGCAAGACAGGTCATTCCTGGTATTGTTGAAATCCCTGCTCTGAACTCCTGAGATAGTGTTGATAAGACAAGCACCATAAGAATTGGCATGATGCATACAATTCGTACAGATAAACGCGCCTGAGCAGTCTTGGTTCTCAATGAACGCTCAAGTTCTACGTTACCTTCTGCAAGTTCCGCTGATGAAAGTAAGAGATCTCTTAAGGGACTGCCGGTCCTTTGCGAGATTGAAAGCGTAGTTGTAAGAAGTTCAATACCTGGTACGTTCAATTCGGTTTCCAGCTGATGTAATGCATGACTGGTAGATGCTCCGCAGTGTAGAGAGAGGGCTGCCTTTGCAAATTCCGAACCAATTCTTCCCTGCTCATGAGTCCCCACATATTCAATAGCCTGTGAAAGTGTTCGTCCCGATCCAAGTGCAACTGCTAATGAACGAAAGACATCGGGTATCTCACGAGTAAGATCTTGTGCTTTTCGCCGTTCAACCATACGGACAAGAACAAGGCAACTGGCAATTGCCACCACGAGTCCAATACCAATTCTTATAACCGATGAACAAATCAGGGCGAACAGAACGGGGATGCTCATCAATCCAAAGAGAATCATTCCGACAATCTCGTCATCTGAAAATGAATTTCTTTGTATCCAAGAAAAACGCCTGAGTTCATCACGCAAGAGTGCCACACTCGGAAGATGTGCAATTCTGCAGATACCAGGACATTCTGCTAACCGTCTACATGCATAACGCAGCACCATTATGGTTGATTGATTTGAACCAAGCGCTCCACGTCGATGGGTCTTCCCAAGGAGGATATATACAGCAAGCCAAGCAAGACTTCCTACCCCTAAGGCAGCGAGCACCTCCATTTTCCCACCTCCTTTTTATCAATGAGGCCCTCTGATATGCCAAGCTCAATAAAAGATGGTTCACGAATGAGACGCCACGTTCTATGAACACTGTCAAAGGAAACTATTTCCTCTAAACCAACCCCACCGGATTTATCGCGAATAACAAATGAAGTGGTGGATATAACTCGACTACCACCTGGCATACGACGCGACATAACAATAAGATCAAGTGCAGTAGCCACCTGTTCTTCGATAATATCTGTGGGCAAATCCATCCCAAAACGGGCCATAAGAACAAGGCGAAGAATAGCCTCTCGTTCATCTCCTGCATGGAGAGTCGTAAGTGAACCGTCATGCCCCGTATTCATAGCTTGAAGCATATCTATGCATTCTTCGCCACGTACTTCTCCTACAACAATTCTGTCTGGACGCATACGCAGGGCATTTTTAACAAGATCGCGAATAGTAACTTCCCCAGAACCTTCGATTGAAGCATCGCGAGACTCAAGACGAATAACATGAGGATGAGAGTCAAATTTCAGCTCAGCGGAATCCTCAATGGTTATAATTCGCTCTCCATGTGGAATTTCACAAGATAGCGCATTAAGAAGGGTCGTTTTACCCGATCCAGTACCCCCTGCAACCGCAATATCCTGTCGCATTTTAACTGCCCAAGCAAGAAGCTGTGCATACCATGCTGGTAGAGACCCAAGTTCTACTAGTTTGCTCAGAGAAGAAATGCGGTTTGAAAAACGTCTAATTGTTACTGCAGGACCACCTAAAGCAATCGGTGTGCTAACAACATTGACACGATCACCATTAGACAAGCGAGCATTAACTATTGGGCTGCTTTCATCCAGACGACGGCCAAGAGGAGCAAGGATACGATCTACAACCATAAGAATTTGTTCTGTGGTTTTGAATACTCTTGCCGTGCGTTGCATAACGCCATCGCGCTCATAAAACAGTGAATCGCAGCCATTAATCATTACTTCTGTGATACTCGGATCATCCAGCAATGGCTGTAAAGGACCTAGACCAACCACTTCATCGACTACTTCTCGGATGAGAGAAGCATGCTCTCGCTCGTTAACTTCGGAGTAGTCATTCGAGTGTAGGATGGTCTGACAAGCAACACTCAATTCTGTACGAGCGCGTGCTTTATCTGAATTTGCAGCCATTTGAGCAACGACAGGAAGTCCAAGACGCCCCATTAAATCCCGCTTTAGTTTATTGCGTATTTCGTCCTGAAAATCCTCATCAACTTCTATAGTCTCTTCACCCTGCTGCATGCGAACACGTTCTAGAAGCGTCATATCAAACCGCCTCTCTCATTCGCGCAAACCAACTTCGGGCTTTTCGAGGAACGGATGCATGAAGCGCAGTTTGTGCCTCGCTACAATCGGGAAGTCTTCCTAACTCTTCAAGAATCTTTGCCAGTGCCGTAGAAAGAGAGTCGGGGAAATCTTGTTCATACGAAACTAAATCAGCCAAATGGCCAGATGCAGCTAACTCACCTACCTCATCACCCCCTTCAAGCACACGCAGCTCGCGCGCCGTTTCTAATCCAATATCTGCCCTATGTAACAAGGCATTTGCCTGAGATCGCGAGTCGCAACGATTAGAAATGCGCATGATGCGTGTACGAGCAACGCCCAACCTTACTGCAAGCGATGCCATACGAGCCAACGAAGCGGGAGAAAGTCTTATGTCATCAGATACAAGAAGAAGCCTGTCACAACTCTGTGCAGCTTGAGCAACAGCATCTGTCCATGTAGTAGAAGTATCGACAACAACCAACTCAAATTCATTTGCTAAAACGGTAATTAAGCTCGAAACGATCGGAGAAATTCGTTCCGCCATCTCAGGGCGATCGCAGGGACCTAAAACACATAGATGCTCATCAATTTGTACAGAAACAGTCTTGAGTTGTTCTGCAGTTGGAACCGAAGATCTTGAAAGTGCAGAGAGGTCAGACGGATGTCCAACACCCAATACATGAGCCAGATCGCCCGCGCTTAAATCGAGATCAAGCGCTGCTACATGAAGCCCCCATGAAGCTGCACATACTGCACTCATAGCAGCGAGAGATGTTTTGCCAACACCTCCTCTTCCAGATGCAAAAACCAATACCGGCGCTGAATGTTCTTTTCTTCCAGGCGGGATTGAAGGTACCGCAAGAATTGCATCATGCGATAAGCGCGACGCAGGAGTCTTGTCCGATTGATCCGTACGAGAGGAATCAACATAGACATCACAGCTCGGCTCCTCAAGATCTGTCACTTCACTCCGAGTGGTCGTTCGTGGAACAGGAGCTTCTAATGACCTCTCTGGCTCAGTTTGTTTTGAATAGATATGAGAACCACCCGTCCCACGAGCAACCAACTCATTAATATCCTCATAATTCATCACTCTTGTTATGCCAGCGCGTAGAGCGCGTGACCGTAATGAACCCGAAGGATTATGTTCCACGAGGATGACCTCATCAGCATGGCCATCCGCTACGACCGCCGCTGCCAAATTTATTGATGACACTCCTATACAATCCGGTCCCACTGCGAGCGAAGCATGATGTGGCTGTTGGGCGAGCATTATCGCTCGAGCCTCATCTGGAGAATTCGTTTTTCTTACTGCTGCTACCGGATACAGGATCTCAAGAGCCTTAAGCAACACTGGCATTGTTTCTTGTGAAGAACATGCGAACCATTTTTCAGCCATTAGTTTCCCCTTCCTCAACTGCAGGGACAGACGGATCAGCCTGAACTGCACCGGCAGTGTTATCAACATCATCAGCGGGGACAACGATCCGAAGTGTGCCTTCTGCACTTGCAGTAAGCACAACGGGCACAGCATCTGGTGAAACGGCAAGGGTAAGCGTTGCAGCAGCACCTATAGATGAAGATTCCGGCATGCTGAGCACTACTACATCCTCAGTGACAAGTGTGGTGCCCTCATCACTTGTCGTGTAGGCAATAACATTTGAACCTGCGGCTACTTCTACTGGGACGCCTGTACGATCGGTAAGAGGTACGCTAACTGCAACCATTCCCTGTGGCACTTCAAGCTGCTCATCATTGGTCCGAAAATTTAAGTCACAGACAGGCGCACCTTTTGCGATAGGAACTGTTACACCTTTACCAATCACTTCATCCAAATTGGTAAATGCGCCTTCTGGCACCAGATCGGCAACCCAATCACGCTGTGTAACATCTGCAGCAGAGATGGTTTCTCCAGCTTCAAGTGTTCTATTTGAGACAACGATGCTAACTATTTCTCCTCCATAACGAGCTATGGCTTCCGATCTGACTTGTTCAGCATCTGCACGAATATGGTCGCCATAAGAAAGGAAGATGAGAGCTGCCAATACTGCACAGGCAAGAGAAAGAGCAATTCTAAATTTGAACGACATCTCCCCTCCTCAATCCGAAGCTTTGCATGGGGAGATTGTTTCTCTCAAAAGAAATGATCGAAAGGGTCAAAAAGAGTAATTCAGATTTGAACCGTCAAATATCAGTCATCTATCTAACAAGAAGGTACCCTTAAGCCTGATTACAGCGCTAAAGAGCTATCCATAATGTCGCTGAAATATGCCTAAAATCCTGCGCAAAAATTAGAAGTGCAACGCTATGACTGCCTTGTAGCGTGCATCATGAACACCTACATCCACGTGGCGGTCGTCAAGAACAAATCGAAGCAGAAGGGCGTGCGCCAGTTGTCAGTCGCCCCCGTGCTCACTCCTCAATCCGGCGAATGCTGGGAATCGCCCAGGAAACGGCTGCAAGAAGGACCATTGCAACGCCCGCGCCAACAAACCACACCGGT
>URWR01000029.1 GCA_900551595.1 uncultured Coriobacteriaceae bacterium | reverse complement strand
CCTGCGCCGCGCTGTTACGGAGATCACGTTGCTTCAGGCAGCAACTGGTCTCCGCATCAACGAGGCGAGGACGCTCGCACGGTGGAACGTGGGCGAGAAGGACGGCCTGCTCACCATCACCGTCACCGAAGAGACCTCGAAGACGCACAAGGGGCGCACAATCCCCGTGCTGGACGAGCGCGTTGCCGAGCGCGTACGGAAACGTCTCGAGGAGGCTGGGAAGGCACCAGATGCGCTCTTGTTCCCCGCTCCCGCCGCTCCCGGTAAAGAGTGGGACTTGAACAACGCCGAGCACGCCATCAAGAAGCTGTACCACGAGCTTGCCGATGCTTTGGACATTCCCCTCTTGAACGAGGTGTCCACTCACGTGTGGCGAGCCACGCTCAATACCGAGTGGCTGAACAAGGGAGTTCCGGAAATCCAGCGCGCGGCGTACTTCGGCCACAGCCCGGAGGTCAACAGGAGCTACTATACCGACCTCACCGACATCTCGCCTCTGGTGGAGATGCTTCGGCGTCCTGAAGGCGCAAAGTAATGAGTATGGTAATGAGTATCAGCGTGATTTACGGTGATTTATATGACCACAGAGCGTATCCGAATACCGCAAAATACGCATCATGAGCTGGGAGGATATAAAGGTTGACCTCGTGATACGAGAAGCGTCCCTCGCTTGCCCGGAGGTCGTAGGTTCAAATCCTGCCCCCGCGACCATGAAACATCAGCTCGGAGGCTATGCTCTCCGAGCTTTTTTTTGTGAGTCTTACCTTTATTGAGCGGCGTTAACACTGACAAGGCTGGTTGGCATGTCATCCAGCCTTGTCATACGAAAGCTTAGGCTTCAAAAACCTTCTTGCCACGAATATATGTTGCAGTAACCTGCACCTTATCAATCTCGTCTTCTGGGATTGTGAGCAAGTCTCGGTCAAGAACAGCAAAGCTTGCCTTATAGCCCGCACAAAGCATACCAAGACCCTCAAACCCAACCACCGAAGCAGCTTCACGTGTGTATCGGCTCAGTGCTTCCTCGCGACTGAGGCGCTCATCTTGACCAAAATCAAAGCCTGTATGTGCACGGCGTGTAATGGCACTCTTCAGGTTGGGGAATGGGTCGGATGGTACGGCCCACGAAGTGGCAGGAGCGTCAGTAGATAAAGCTACTCGTACTCCAGCGTCAACCATAGTGCGGAAAGGATAGCAACTGCGGGTGCGCGTATCGCCGAGGTTAGTGCGGTACGTATCAATTTCTGCGTAAGGAAAGATGGGTTGAGTTACAACTGCAATGCCTGTTTGAGCAAAAGTTTTTATTGCGTGGGCAGAGGGAGCTGTTACATGCTCCACACGCACCGGCGGTACAGAACCTGCGTCCCAAAGTCCGGCAGCCATGACGCGATCGAGTACGCGGTCGATAGCGTGGGTACCCATAGCATGAAGTGAGAGCTGGCAGTGATGAGCTTGGCAAAAGGCAATGGCGGCATCAATATCTTCATCGGTGCAGGTAGGAATGCCGCAGTTCTCTGCACCAAGATCTCGGTCAGAGGGAAGGAAAGGCTCATAGAACCATGCCGTGCGACCTGAAACGCTGCCATCAGTGAGAATTTTTATTCCAGCAGAGAATATCTGCTGCGAACGATTCATTTCGTCCGAACCAAGTATGTATGCATCGGGATTTGCCTTGATGTAGTCCCACAGCATGTAGCTGGCAATATCTTGCGGCAGCCCATGGCGTGCTGCATCAATAAGAAGCGGGTGAGTATCGGTACCATCGACGCTGCACATATCTGTACCAGCAACAACGCCTTGCGATGCCAGAAGCTGTCCAAGCGCCACAATGTTGTGTACAGCGTCTTCTCGGCTGGGCTTGGGAATTACCGGTGTTACAAGGTTACGAGCAGTTTCCTTGAGAACGCCTGTTGGCTCACCGTTAGCATTACGTTCGATTTCACCACCAGCAGGATCGGGTGTATCGCGAGTAATACCAGCAAGCTCAAGCGCACGGCTATTCACACAGCGAATATGTCCACAGGTACGCATTATGCACACGGGTGCATCGGCACATCCACGGTCTAAGTCCCAACGAGTGGGAGAGCGTTTCTCTGCAAAGAGCCCCTCGTCATAGCCCCAACCCTCAATCCAAGCATCAGGACCCTGCTGGGCACGGCGGGCGGCAATGGCATTAACAAGATCTTCAATGGAGTTTACCGCTGGCGGTAGTGCTGAGATTTGCGGGGCAAAGTTGGCGAGCATAACAGCATGCATGTGGGCATCTACAAATCCTGGAATAACACGAGCACCTTCAAGATTGACAACACGACAAGCACTTCCCGTATAAATCTCTGGAAGCTCGGTAGCCTGCCCAATCCAGGCAATACGACCCTGTTCGTTCACAACCATGGTATCTGCTTCTGGCTGGGAAGGATTGGCAGTCCAAAACCGACCGTGTTCGAATCGTGTTACTGAATGATTTGAATCTGTGTCATGATGCGTGCTTGTCATCATTCCTCCCAACCCCAACTTCCATACCGTTTGCAGTATTCGATAGCATGGTTGCGCTGCTTCGATTCTTTTAACGGTACCTGGGACTCTCTTGTACTGTTGTTCAGCATAACGCACTCTATATGGAATACCGTACACCGAGGTTGTCGCTATATTGCAAAGTAGTTGCCATAAAGTTGATTTTTCAAACAGAACTCGGTGTATTGCTCTTGGCAGTGCAAAGAAGCTGGTAGGGTGTATTGCACTTATAGTTTGCTTATAGGCTATTCGTGCAAGGACAGTACGACAAGATTGCGCACAGGATTCATTGAATTAAATCCTGTGCGCTGAGGTCGAACCAAGATTTGGAGGCAAACCATATGAGCGCGGACGGCATTAGCAAGGTGCATCGTCTTGCTCAGCAGCTTTTGGACGAGGCTCGAAGTTTGCAGGAAAACATCCTGGCAGACCGCCGCTGTTTGCATCAGCAACCTGAAGTAGGCATGAATATACCCGAGACCGCTTCATATGTTGAGCAACGCCTGGATGAGCTGGAGATACCTTGGACTCCTTGCGGTAAAGTGGCACCCGAGCTCACGCAGGTATACGAGGCATTGGGGTATCCAAATATAACAACTTCAACGGGCGTAGTGGGCACCATTGGCAATGTTGGTCCTTGCATCTTACTTCGCGCCGATATGGATGCTCTTCCGATTGTTGAGGAAAATGACCTGCCGTTTTGCTCTGATCGTACATGTAGTCATATGTGCGGACATGATGCACACACAGCCATGCTGCTCGCGGCAGCGAAGATTCTCAAGCAACATGAGAATGAGCTTCAGGGTACGGTAAAACTTATGTTCCAGCCGGGTGAGGAGCTTGGCGCTGGATCGCGCACCATGATCGAAGACGGCCTTTTAGAGAACCCGCATGTAGATGCTGCTTTTGGCCTGCATATTATGGCAACCGAACCAGTTGGTCAGATTTCTTATGCTCCCGGAGTATCAAGCACATCATTGGATACCTTTACGGTGACAATTCAGGGGCACGGTGGCCACACATCAGCACCGCAGCAGTGTGTTGATCCGCTTATGGTAGCAAACCAAATCTATCAGGCACTTAATTTGCTGATGACTCGTGAAGTTGATCCTGCAGCCGCAATAACGCTTTCCTGTGGTGCACTTCAGGCAGGTACAGTTCCCAATATATTGCCTGATACTGCTGACCTTAAGTTTGGAATACGGAGTCTCAATGTGGCAGCTCGCGAACATGTGCTTAAGCGCATTCCGGAGCTTGTTGATGCCTATGCACATGCATGGCGCGCTTCGGCAAAAGTAGCAATGTTTAATTGTCCGAGTGTTATTACCGATCCTGTGCTAGCTGCAAATGTATTGCCTGCGCTTGAGTTTGTTGCTGGACCGGGGAAGGTGCATGAAACTGCGCCTATGGCCGCTACCGAAGACTTTTCCTATGTATCTAAAACGGTGCCGAGCTTCTTTGCTATTTTGGGCGCTGGCGGTCCCGATTGGGCGCCACATCACAATCCTCATATGAAGATCGATGAGAGCGCCCTATGGATGGGTGCTGCTTTACATGCTGTAGTTGCTGTCTCTTGGCTTGCTTGTCATAGCAACTGAGTTTTTGAGAGTGTATATATTGCCGCTCCAGAGAGAAGGGAAGTCCTCAATGTTTTCGACTACTCCAGCTGCTTCTCAGCGGCGACCTTACTATGGCTGGCTGCTTGTTATTGCCGGTTTTCTTATTATGGGGACATGCTATACCACGATGGTAAGTGGCATGTCGCTCTTCCAGCCTCACATTGTTCAGGATCTTGACATTACCGTGGGCACCTATAACATGGCAAATTCCATGTCAACACTCGTCTCAATTGTGGGATCGCTTGTAATTGGCAATGTTGTAGACCACGTTGATGGTCGTATTTTGGGTGGATTATCAGTTGCTATTACCGCAGCCGCTCTTGTTGGTTTTGCAAGTACATCTGCTGCGTGGCAATTGTTTGTCCTGTTTGCCATTGATGGTTTGGTTATCGTTGCAGGAACTCGCCTGCTTATTTCTATCGTACTAACGAATTGGTTCACACTTAAACAAGGCCTGGCGGTGGCAGTAGCACTCAGTGGTTCGGGCTTTGGTGGGGCTATTTTCTCTCCAGTTGTAAGTTCACTCATTGCCTCCATTGGTTGGCGCTCATCGTTTTTGGTACTTGCCGTTGTGTGCTTTGTGATTGCATTTCCAATTACGGTCGTTGTGTTTCATAGTCGTCCTTCAGATTTGGGTCTTGTTCCCTATGGTGCTGATATGGCCAACCAGGACTCAGCAAAGGGTAAGCGTGCGAAAGATACGCCCGTTGATATCGAAGTGAATTGGAGTCATGTGTGGCGTCATCCATCATTCTGGCTTATGGTTGCTGGCTTTATGGTGATGGGCGTTATCAATGGTGCGGCTATTCCTAATTCCATTACCAACATGACCGCCGTTACGGTAGATGGACAGCAGATTATTACGGGCGGACATGACATGTCCTTTGCAAGCGCCATTTATTCTTTCAACATGATCGTGGTGCTTGTTTCTAAGATTCTTACGGGATGGCTGTATGACCGTTTTGGTGTGCGTACAGGCATTATTGTGGGAAGTGCAGCGTGTCTCATTGGTTCAGTGGGTTTGTGCTTTGCGGCAACTAATTGGGGACCCGTGGTCTCGGCAATTTTCTTTGGCTTTGGAACCTGCATGGGTACGGTTGCTCCGTCTCTGGTAGCGGTTCGTTGCTATGGTCCGAAGGATGTAGGGCGTATTACCGGCTGGCTTACAAGCCTCGAAATGCTTGGATATGCGTTTGGAACGATGCTTTCCGGCGCTATCTTCGACGCATTCCAGTCGTTTATTCCCATGTGGGTTATTTCTTGTGTTGGCTCTGTTGTTATGCTTGTACTTCTGCTTGCTGCTGCTCCTGCCGCTCATGCACTTGTCAAGTACTTGCGTGAGCATGGTGCTCCGCGCTTGAGCTATGGCAAAGATCGCTGAGCAGGATTACATGATTTGTACAACTTACGGTATGACTCTGGCCAATCTCATTGCTGTGTCGTTCGAACTACTGTAAAGACAAGCAGTGCAAATTTTTTTATCTATTCAAAAACACTTATTCAAGTAATTTTCCCGTGCCATAACTATGCACAGGCACTGCAACACGTTGCAAAAGACGCGCCAACAAGCACTGTGCATGTAAATAGGGGAAGGTGGCACACATGGGAACGCAGCCAACAGATTTACTTGCTGGAATTACAACCGCACATGATTTAATGCATCAAATAGTTGGACTTCAAAATCGTATTAATCAGATGACTTCACACTATGCAGTTAAAGAAGAAAGAAAAACAAAGAGGCACCCCGTTTTATATGCGGTGCTCGGCTTCTTGATCGCATTTACGGCAATTACCAGCACACCGCTCAAAGTAATTACCTACCCTCTTACCATTCCATTTTTTGCTATGGGAGGCACGGGCAGTCAGGTGACCGTGTGGAATATCATCAACCTCTGTGTCTCGGCCATTATTGGAGTTGTGCTGTATGGTGTCATTGCTCGGTCAGCTGATAAGAGCCGCAGTCAGGTAAACGCAAATATCGATAGGAATAATGCTCGCATAGAGGCCAACAACCAGGCCATCACGCAAAATATCGAGCAAACCAAACAGCAAATATTTGCCGTGCAACGTCGTTGGGCACATGAGGTTGCTCCGTGGTATCCGATGGACTACGACAATATCGCCGCCGTTGATTTCTTTCTCTCCGCCGTCCGCAACCACCGAGCGACGACCGTTCAGGAGATGGTTAACCTCTACGAGACCGAGATGCATCAGCGCCGCATGGAAGCTGGGCAGCAGCAGATGCTCAATCAGCAGCGCATTGGTAATATGCTCCAGATCGGCAACCTCATGATGCAGGGACAGATTCTCAACCAGGCTCAGCAAATCAACGCCAACACCGCGGGCGTGAAGGATAACCTCGACTGGATGACACGTGTCATGGGTAAACATTAAGGGATGCGTCTGCTAGCTCCATCTGTCACAATCAGACGTTACAGACCCCCAACCGAAGGAAATCACATGAGTAACGAGGGCAAGAAAGTTAAAGTCCATTATGTAGGCACGCTCGACGATGGAACAAAGTTCGATTCTTCGCGTGATCGCGGTGAGCCACTGGCATTTACCTGCATGGCAGGTCAGATGATTAAGGGCTTCGATGAGGCTGTGCGCGATATGGAAGTTGGCCAGGTGGTTGATGTCCATCTCGAGCCTGCAGAGGCTTATGGTGAGCGAGACGAGCGCCTGGTGCAGACAATCCCGCTCGATCAGCTTCCCGGTGCTGAAGAGCTTTCCGTGGGCCAGCGTGTCATGCTTTCCGGCCCAATGGGTCAGCCTCTGCCTGCTTCAGTTGTCGCTAAGGACGATACAAACATTACGTTCGACCTCAATCACGAGATGGCAGGTAAGGCTCTTAACTTCAATATTGAGCTTCTCGAGGTTGAATAAAACACACAGTAAGGTTATGGCGCTCTTGCACAAGGAAGAGCGCCGTTTTTTAGCCGCTTCTTTGTTGAGGTGAGAAAGCTTAGACTTTTCTCACCTCAGAGCAAGAGCTGATAAGAGTCTCTTTTCACGGAAAGGCAGTCCAATGACGGTGCTTTTTGTTGAATACCCCAAGTGTTCTACGTGCAAAAAAGCAAAAGCATGGCTCGATGAGCATGGCATTGCATATGAAGATCGTCATATTGTCGAGCAGAACCCTTCCGCAGAGGAACTAGCCCTTTGGCAGAAGCGTTCTGGTTTGCCTCTTCGCCGCTTCTTCAATACGAGTGGACAAAAATATCGCGCGCTCGGTGTTAAGGCACTGTTGGATGCTGGTATGTCAGACGAAGAAGCGTTTGAGCTTCTCGCAAGTGATGGCATGCTGGTAAAGCGTCCGCTTGTTGTAGGCGATACCTTCGTTTTGGTTGGCTTCCGTGAGAAAGAATGGGAAGCGCAGCTTTTACCGTAAAAGCACCCAAGCGAGGGCCATTACTCAGCCTGAGGAAGCTTGCATACATCAATCCAACTACAAGGAGCGCAAAGTTCTTCGAGCTCAGAACAGCTGAGTTCGATGGCGCTGTTGGAGCTGCCACAGGCTGGGTATACCGTTGGGAAGCGTTTGAGGGATTCATCGAGGTAGATATCGCATCCATCATTCACGGCAAAGGGGCAAACGCCTCCAACCGCGTGACCGATGAGCTTCTCCGCATCTTCGGCTTTGAGCATTTTTGCCTTGGTGTGAAATTGTGCTTTGAACTTGGGGTTATCAATGCGTGCATCACCTGCGGCAACGACTAACGCTACGCGATCGCCCACGTAAAACGAGAGGGTCTTTGCAATGCGAGCAGGCTCGCAGCCAACGGCTTGAGCTGCAAGTTCTACGGTTGCGCTTGAGGTTTCAAACTCCATAATACGATCGGCCATACCGCGTTCTGCCATGAATGTTCTGACCTTCTCGATTGCCATAACAAAGACCCCTTATGAGATAAAACATTGTGATTAATGGCAGTACGGTATAGCAAATATGCTGAATGTGCCAGTAAAGAATATGAGGTTGCCTGCCCGAGATGAGGTTGTGAGCAAGCAGACCTCACCGAGTACTTAAGACAAGAGCAACTTACAAGCTAAACCCCAGAGCACTTTGGGAATACCAGGATGTGCATAGAGAAGATGTGAGTCGGCCTGTCCTTTGAGTGTCGTTTGAGATCTGACAGCTGCAATGAGCGTATCGAGTGTTTCTGATATGGGGCGGCGAAGAATTCCCATGCGGGGTTGATGTGCGAGATAGGCTGTGAATTCTGCTCCGCCTATGGCAACCCCGCCCATCCAACGCTCTTGAGCAATACGAGCTAAAGAGGCGAGATAAGGCGTGGCAAGGGTGGGATCTGGTCCATCTGTGCTGCAAATGGTATAGACGCGAGCATGAGGCGGCAGCTGTTCGAGAAGTGAAGCGAACTGTCTGTTTGTAGCGTCAAAAGCTGTTTGCATATCTTGGTTTGTGCAACCCACAACAAGGCAGTCACATGTCTGAAGTGTTTGAGTGCTCGTAGTATTATCAGGGGCTTTGCCAGACCAGTTAAAGGTGAGTATCTCTGGAGGTGGCATTTCAGCACCCTTAATTGTTTGTGCAGCCAGTTGGGAGTAGGCAAGCGTTGCCTCAACAAAGTCGGAAAGGAGCCAACGAAGTGCCTCATGGCTATCTCTACCATCGATGCACGTAAGGGCAACCTGAGTAGCATGCATGAGCTTCACTCCTTTCACAAGATAGATTGGTCTGTGGCTAACACAATGCAGTATGTTTTACCCATATGAGTTGTCCAACTCACAAGAGGGGGACTATGAAATCAGAGCTTGTAATTCATACGTTGGATCCCGTGTTTGATAACAACTCACGGGTACTTGTTCTGGGCACTATGCCCTCTCC
Organism: uncultured Coriobacteriaceae bacterium; assembly: GCA_900551595.1. Lineage (GTDB taxonomy): Bacteria > Actinomycetota > Coriobacteriia > Coriobacteriales > Atopobiaceae > Coprovicinus > Coprovicinus avistercoris. Next base: position 4,699 of record URWR01000029.1, on the reverse strand, counting down.
AAAGTCCCGTGAACAGCACTTCTATTATGCCAATCCTCGAAACCGTTTTTGGCGTGTTATGGAGCAGCTTTTCTCTCTCAAGGATCAGGCATTATCAGAAAACAAAGTTCGTTGTGAGTTTTTGCTTGCACATCACATTGCGCTTTGGGATGTATTGCACGCATGCGAGATTGCTGGTGCCTCTGATGCTAGTATTGCCAATCCACAACCAAATGACCTTGTGCGCATTGTCTCGCAAGCGCCAATTGCACACATTTTTACAACAGGAACGACTGCGTACCATCTCTATCGAAAGTTATGTGAGCAGCAGGTGGGCATGAGCGCCACGCCACTTCCTTCTACAAGCCCTGCAAACGCGCGGATGCGGCTGGACGATTTAGTGGAAGCGTATCGGCCAATTGTCGATGCATTGCAAACTTAAAAGAGCAGGCATGCCAGATGGTATGAATTGCTTTACGTGTTGTATAACCATGCCTCAAATACTCTTTTATCATGCTTCATCTTTATAACGATGTGTTTATCTCGTCTACCAAAAGAGTCCTGAGATGTTACTCTCGAAGGAACCTTCGGTCGGCCGCACAGGTTTGAGCCGTAGATAAATGAACACTAATCACACTTCGTTAGACCCAAGGCGGTTTACCAGGGAGAGCACTATGGAATGGCGTACGGCTATAGCCAAGCATCATGTCTCGGACTCTACGCCCGCAAGCAAGACTGTTTTAAAGGAACGGAGCGCTGTTACGCGGGTTCTGCCGTGGCTTTTCTCGCTGCTGATTGTGATATGTGCCCTCTGCTTACCCGTTACGGCACTTGCAGCCGATGACCCCCAAATTCAAGGCACGGCGGCTTTGTTAGTCGAGCCTGAAACAGGCACGGTGCTGTATGAGAAAAATGCCGATGATCAGCGCTATCCCGCGTCAATGACAAAGATCATGACAGCGTTGGTGGTACTTGAAAATGCGCAGCTCACCGACCAAGTTACTATGACCGATGCCGATTTTGAGGCTCTGCCTGTGGATAGTTCGATGGCAGGTTTTGAGCCGGGAGAAACGCTCACGGTTGAAGAGCTGCTCTATGGCCTGCTCTTGCCGTCGGGCAATGAAGCATCATATGCGCTTGCGCGCTATGTGGGCGGTGGTTCTGTAGACACCTTCGTCCAGATGATGAATGACAAAGCAGCAGAGCTTGGCTGTGACCATACGCACTTTGTTAACCCGTGTGGTTTGCATGACCCAAATCATTACACGACCGCTCGCGACCTCTATCGCATCATGTCTGCTGCTATGGAAAATGAGACATTTGCAAAGATTGTTGCTACGCCGGTTTACAACATGCCTGCGACGAATCTTCAGCAAGCTCGCGAAATTAAAAACTCCAACGAGCTTCTCGACAAGGAATCTTCGGCGTATCTGGCTTCTGCCAATGGTATTAAAAGTGGCAACACGTATGAGGCTGGCAGATGCTTAGCTGCTTCAGCAGCAACAGACAATATGAAGCTCTACTCGGTCGTTATGGGCTGTGCAGATGTGCCCTACGGCGAAACGCCTCCGAGCATGACAGAGTCTAAGCGCCTTTTGGAGTGGGGCTTTGCCAACTATGCAAACACAACTGTTGTAGAGGAAGGCGAAGAGGTTAAGGTTCAGCTTGTTACTGACTCTGCAGATAATCAGACCCTGAGCATTGTTGCTAATAATTCTCTCGTAGAACCTCTGCCGTCAGATATCAATACTGACGATATTGTTGCTACGTATGATCTGCCGGATGAATATGTAGCCCCTATCGAGCAGGGCACCTATTTAGGAACAGTCACCTATACATATAACGACGAGGTGCTCGGTGAAGTTGATCTTGTTGCTGGCAACGATGTGGAAATTTCTCCCATTGCGCTTGTGCGAAACACACTGCACGGCGTGCTCTCCAACAGGAATTTGATGATTGGCGTGGCAGGCGGTGTAGTGGCGCTCGTGGTTTTGGTGGTATCGCTGTGCGTATGGCGCCATATTCGTCGTCGCAACGCTGGCAGCCACAGCGCGGCTTCTTCTCCTAAGAAAGGAACGAAGTCGAGCAGTGGTGGCAGCCATATGCGCAGCTAGTTCTTACGCATAAGCCGACGGAGTGCAATCCCGCCAAGGACTACTTGCAAAATCATTAACACGCCACCGGCGATCCAAAGGCCCAGGTAGCCACAGGCAGCAACAATGATGCTGTCAATCGAGCTGCCGACACCTCCTCCTGCAAACACACCAAGACCCACAAGTCCGGTGCAGAGTCCCGCCTGAGTAGGATCAGCATCCATTGAGAGGGACACCAAGGTGGGCTGGACAAGGATATAGCCCATACCAAGTGCTCCGGCGGCGAGTAGTGCTATGGGCCATGCTCCTACGAGCGATACCGCAATGAGTGCTCCTACAGCAATAAGGCCAGAAGTTTCGCCTACGGCTATAACGCGCAATGGTCCATCAGAAGCTCCAATCTTTCCAGAAAGGGCGCCTCCCACCAGGCACATGACGCCATAAAGCATCATGATAAGGCCAGCTTCGGTGGAGCCGAGGCCGCAGCGTTCAGAGAGAAAGGTTCCCATAAAGCCGTAGATGCCGAGAAAAGCAATGCCTGTCGTACAGGCGGTGAGAAAAACTGCACGATGGGGACCAAAAAAGAGTCGAAGCGCACGAGTGAGAAAAGGCTTCTGCGCTTCAGAAATGTGAGAACTACTTTTGGTGGGCATTGTTGGGTTGTTGAGGGCATCCCGCGATTTAGTTTTCAACGTCAGGACAGGTTCGCGCAGCGTAAAAAGACCGGCGAGGGCAATAAGTGCTAGAACACCAAAGCAGCAAAAAGCAGCGCGCCAGCTAATAAGATCAGTAATGATGCCACCTAGGCCAGATGAGAGTCCTTGTCCCGTAAAGGTAATGCCCATCAGTAAGCCAACAGCAGCTCCGCGATTCTCATGACCAACAACGTCGCCCACAAAAGCTTGCGCAACAGAAATAATGCCTGCTGCAAAACAGCCGGTAAGAATTCTGGCAGCTATAAGAAAGGGGAGTGTTGGACAGAGAGCGCAAAGAAAGGTACCAATAGCCAAGCCAGCAACTATCACACGTAATACCCTCAGACGACCGAGCCTATCTCCAATTGTTCCGCATACGGGCTGCAATACACCGTATGGCACAAGATATGCGCTGAGAATAACGGCGGCAGCTGAGGCAGCAACATTCAGTCCGCTGGCAATAGCGGGAAGTGCTGGTGATACAAACCAATTGTCAGCTGCTGAAACAAGTCCGCAGAACCCAAGCGTGACAATAACGTGCAGTTGTGATGAGGTAAAACGCATGAGAGGCTCCAGATTTTATCCGGCATAAACGGATAGTACGTACAGGCACGAGTGCATCGTAAGTCTAACGCTCTTGGGCAGAACAGTTTTGTGTTGTGGTTCGAGAGATTTTGCCGGACCACCTTCTATGACTTGGTAGCGCTCAGCTGGGAGCAACCGAGCATCATGAGGCAGTAGCAACCTATGTGGAAGCATTTCAATCGGGAATTAACTTCATTGATTTAGCTGCTGGACATGCTCCTTTGTTTTCGGCGCTTGGTGAGGCAATGCGTGAAGCTGGTCCTACCACTCGTGAGCAGCTGTATTTTCAGATGCATTTTGGCGCGAACTATGTTTCGCCTCAGGCTGAATATGGCTGGACAACCAATTTGGACGCTATGAAGCGCTCAATAGATTGGGAATTATCGGTACTTGGAACTGTCTATATTGATTTCAGCCTCATTCACTGCATTGATGAGACATCAGATTTGAATCAATACGTTGCTTCAGGCGCACTCGATTATGTTCGCACCCTGCATGACCAGGGAATTATTCATCATATTGGTCTTTCGATCCACAATCCCGAGCTTGCGAATTGTGTACTTGATCTTGGGATAATCGATCTCATGATGTTTAGTATCAATCCGGTGTATGACTATGGCAAAGGCACCTATGGCCTGGGTACGTCTGCTGAGCGACAAGCGCTTTATCAGCGGTGTGTTGATGAGGGCGTGGGTATTTCGGTTATGAAGGCCTTTGCTGGAGGTCAGTTGCTTGATGCAACACGTTCACCATTCCACAAAGCGCTTACACGCTACCAGTGTTTGCAGTACGCGCTTGATACCCCTGGCGTTATTTGCGTAGTTCCTGGCGTGCGCGATCGAAAAGATTTACATGAGTTGCTCGGATTCTTTGAAGCTTCAGATAAAGAGTGTGATTACTCAGTCTTGTCGGATCTTGCGCCGGAAAACGCAGCTGGGAGATGCGTGTACTGCAATCATTGTGCACCTTGTCCGCAGGGGATACATATTGGATTGGTGAACAAGTACTACGACCTTACACTTGCTGGTGATGTGCTCGCTCAGGAACATTATGCAAAGCTGGAGCGCAAAGCCGGAGATTGCGTAAGTTGTGGACATTGCAATTCTCGGTGCCCCTTTGGTGTGGATCAGGTTGCTCGCATGCACGAGATTGCTTCGTATTTTGGAGCGTAGGACGACGGAATTATTGGTATATGGAAAGATATTCAATCTGGAGAAGAGCTTCCAACAGATCGATTTACTATCCACTACTCAAAACGTAGCACTCATATTGTTCCGGACGCACCGTCGGAGGTAATCAATGGCAGTAACTAATATTGACGAAGCCTTGGCAATGCTACTGGAAAAG
>URWR01000028.1 GCA_900551595.1 uncultured Coriobacteriaceae bacterium | reverse complement strand
TGACTGGTAATCGCTCTGGTATTGGTAAGGCTTACGCCCCTAGTGGTTTTGGAGTAGCGTCGTTTTGACTGGTAATCGCTCCAGTAAATAGGTGTAAGCAGTACGCAGCTGTTTTGGAGTAGCGTCGTTTTGACTGGTAATCGTTCTTAGAAAAATACTCATGAATTCTTTCAAGCCACACGTGACGCTGCTTTCGATGCAGAGAGAATCAATCACACATTTGAAAGCATGCAAGTATCTGAATGATTACATGCTGCATCTCGTTCGGGTCGTGTACCTGATGTCATACATAAGACAGATGTACGTATCGACTATGAGAGACGCATAGAAAAGCGCCAACAAGAAGACTATGAGCTTATAGACTTGTCTGTACGGTACTCTATTGCAAAGACGATCGTGGTGGTGGCATTGCTGATCTTAAAGGAAGTGCTGTCGCTGATGCTATGTGGTGGCGCTTCTGTGCTGCTGTGAAGTGGTTCACCGTTGAGCGTATGGTTGGAATGACTGAGCGATGGTGCAGAGATGCTACAGAAGAAGCATTGGACACGATAGATGCTTATGGACCTCAGCGAGTTGCTGATGGACTAGCCATAGCAGAAGCATAAAGGCCCTGAGAAATCGGGGCCTTATTTTTTATAAATAATGTTGTTTACCATTGCATATATACAACCAGTAGTATATAATAGTAGTTGTTAAGAGGTAAGGAGGTGATTAAATTGGATGACGAAAAGCTTTGGGATTTGTTTCTTGTTATCTTCGGCATAGTAGCGGCAAAAGTTGCAGATGCTTTAGAAGATAAGAAAGAAACAAAAAGGGCCCGGAAAGCCGCCAAGCATTTCAAGAGGCCCTAAGTACCAAGGGGTGCCGCCTTCGGGCGGTGCCCTGCATCCCAAAGCTTAACATATGGCAATCGGAAGAGTGGGGGAGATATGCGTTCTGTCATTATATTTACCACGTCGTTCGCGGTTTCTTTTGCGCTATTCCGCATTTGGAGACATATGCGTGAAAAGCAAGGGGAGTAACCATGCCATATACAGAGGCACAGAAGCGAGCAACAGCGAAGTATATAAAACACAATGTAAAGCGTCGTGAGGTTGCTTTCTTTCCGTCTGAGAAAGATATATTAGATTGGCTTGATTCTCAGCCTAATAAGGCTGGCTACATTAAGCGTCTCATCCGTGAGGATATGGAGCGCAACCAATAAGAGATAGCCCTCGCACTCGCGGGGGCTTTTTTAGTTCCGACTCGTTCCGTTCTGTTCCGACTATTTCCGACTCGTTCCGCTTCATTCCGTCTATTTGTGTGATATAGATAAGATGTGCAAGTTAACCAAGGTTGAGCCGTCCGAGAGGGCGGCTTTTCCTGTATTTGGGGTTATTCATTATCGGGCTATATAAGGCCCTATGAGAGGCCTTATATAAGGGCATATATAGAGGGTTGTATATATGGCTCTATATTGGGTGCCTATAAATGGTGTATATAGAGGCCTCATATAGAGCTTTATATAGCCCCCACATATCACCCCATATAGCAGAAGGTGTATATGGCTACTAAGTCTAGGTATGCACGCAATGGGAACAGGCGGCGAAAGCTGAGGGCTAGGCTCAAAGCTTTGGGTAATCCCTGTGCTATCTGTGGCATGCCTATTGATTACTCACTGTCTGCCGGTGATCCTATGAGCTTTGAAGTTGATGAGATCATTCCTGTTTCTCTTGGTGGTGATGAGCTTGACTGGAACAATCTCCAAGCTGTTCACAGAATTTGTAATGAGAAAAAAGGAAACAAGATCGGCTTTACCCACGAAATGCAAAACGCAAAGAACAAAGCATCGTTTGGCAAGCAAGGCGCAATCTTAACTTCTCAAGATTGGAAACGTTGAGACAAAGGGGTGGGGGATGGCCCCCGGGTACCCCCAAGGGCGAGCCCACTGGCCCTGAGCCAATTTACCCCCGTTAACTTTTTTATTCGGGTAAGACAGAAAAATGTATGGCCTTACCTGGTGTTTTGCTGATAAATCCTGTGAAAATCGCATATGTTGATCGTCTGGCGGTGATTGCGTGCTTATTTCTGAAATAAAGCCATATAAACGCAACGCTAGACACAACGAAAAAGCTATACCAGCCGTTGCTGAGTCTATCCGTGAGTTTGGATTTAAAGGCTCAATTGTTTTGAGGTCTCACGAAGATCCGACAATTGTTTGCGGACATACAAGAGTTGAAGCGTGTAAGTCTTTAGGTTGGAAAGAGATACCAGAAGAACATATCCAATGGTGCGACGATTTAAGTGATGATGAAGTAAAAGCACTAAGAATTGCCGATAACAAAACAGGCGATATTGCAACATACAACATCTCAATGCTTAAAAGCGAGGTTAAGTCACTTAAGAACATTGACCTTTCTAAATTCGGAATTGACTTCAAAAGCAAAAACCTCAGTTATGGCGCTGAGCGTCTAAAGACGGACAGGGCTTACAACTTAGACCTGGTAAACAGATTTTCATGCGATAAGAGTGGTTTTCCAAGCGTCTATCCAAGCGGCGTAAAGCCCAAAGAACTCATTGGGTTCAATTACGCAAAGACAACGCCTATAAAGAAGAGAAAAAGGCAAAGGTCTTCACTTCTTTGTGGACGATTACCAGTTTGAAAGAGTTTGGACGAGTCCACAAAAGTATTTGCAGTATCTCCAAGGTTATGAATGCGTTTTAACGCCTGATTTTTCCTTGTATATGGATATGCCCAACCCTATGCAGGCAAGGAATAGATACCGTTCACAAGCACTTGGTCATTGGTGGCAAACACAGGGAATAACCGTTGTCCCCACGCTTTCATGGGCACAACCCTCAAGTTATCAATTTTGCTTTGCAGGTATTCCAAAGCATTCGACAGTTGCTGTTTCAACAGTTGGCGTGAAAGACAGTAAAGAGGCTCTTGCCATTTGGTGTGATGGCATGAGAACGGCTATGAAAAGGCTTGAGCCGTTACGTGTGCTGCTTTATGGCGGGCGCGTCGATTTCGATTTTGGCGCTTGTGAAGTCATCGAATACTCAAACAGTGTTACCGAAAGGATGAGCCATGGGCGGTAGAGGTTCGTCGAGTGCATCTGCGCAAAGTCGAATGACTTTGATGAGTGTAGCACCCAGAGAAATGAGTGATGAACAGCTTAATTCTGCTGTTTCGCAGATACAGACAGAGATGGAATCAGTGAGTAATGACATGGATCGTCTCACGCCTTACGCATTGCCGCGAAATCCATCTAATGATGTCCCGAATCGTGAAGAACTTCGCAGTGAGTACTACGTGCAACAAAAGCGTTATGGCGAGCTTAGGCAAAGGCTGTCCGATTTACAAGGTGAGCAGATACGCAGAAATCCTTCAAGAACTCCTGCACCACGCAAGTCTATTAATTCATTCGGTGAGGCAACGGATAGATATATTACGTCAGCATCTATTACGTCAGCATCTTATGAACGTTGGCAAAGACGAAATAGCAGCAGGATTGAAAGTTTAATAGGTGGCCCAGATAGAAGGTATAACAGGTGATTCATTTATGGGCGGAAGAGGCGCTTCAAGCGGCATATCAAATTTTGGGAGTCCTTACGGAAGCCAGTACCACACCTCGCTAACCGTCGTTAACATCAAGTTTGTTTCTAAGAATTCGCGCCAATCCCAACCATTGATGGAGACGATGGCTCGTGGATGCGTATACGCACACGTCGAAGGTAATGACATCAAATCAATCATCTACTTCGACAATGAGAACAAGCGGTCGAAGCAGATAGACATTGACCATGAGCATGGTGGGAACTCGCCACATACTCATCACGGCTACTATCACAACGAACGAGATTCGCCAAAAGGCGCATCACGGCTAACTCCGGACGAGCAGCGAATATTTGATAGGGTTGTTTCGATATGGAAAAATAGAAATCGCGGAAAGTAGCACAGTACGAGGAGTGCCCTTGTTAGAGGAGACGTAGGTGCAAATCCTACCGCCGCGCAAGCCGTTCCAGAGATGGGCGGCTTTTCCTGTGAACAGCAGCATCGTTGAGTTGCTGACAATCTGCAATAATTAAACTGTATGGCGGTGGTGTAGTGGTGGAGCGCGCCTTGTTAGAGGAAGCCCCGTTCAGATCGGTGCAGCCATGCTGTATTTTAAAAGCCAATCGAATATCGGTATGAAATGCAAGGTGACAATGTATGGCTTATAACATTGATTATGATTATGACTTTCGTACCGACGAAACCGGACTTCCTTATCTTCCAGACGGTATGACTATGGATGGAAATCTCTACGTTCTTCCAAATGGAAAATATCTTCCTAATGGGTGTTACCGCTTGAGCGACGGTGGGCATTTAATATACGAACCGAAAGAGTTAAGCCCGGTTGCTGATATGCTCGCTGATTTTAACAGTCTATAGTGTTGTTTTAATATGGGAGAATAGAAATTGCGGGTAGTAGCACAGAGTGGAGTGCCCTTGATGGAGGAGGCTCCGGTTCAAATCCGGACGCCCGTGGAAGCCGTCTCGTTTACGGGGCGGCTTTTTCATGCCGCGATTCCGCACAGGGGCAAGACACACGCCACACGGTGCAGGAAGGGATGAGACTATGGAAGCCGGCCTATTGGCTCAAGGGTATTCCTATGAAACAGCACACGCTATGACATGTAAGGCTGGATATGACTACGACTCTGAAATGGTAGAATGGAAAGCAAAGCATGCAAATATTAAATAAATATCTAACGAGGCCTAATGCTTAAATATGAGCTTATCTCCATTACCGAATCTCTTGTACGTTACTTTTACTATCCTGGTGGCAAGAAAGATCATCCCGGTATAGTCGAGCTCAACAGATTCACAGAGGAATTTTCTGTCGTAGAGCCATCTGATATGGATTATGAGAACCACTACGGAAATCATATGTATCAGTGTCTCATTGAGCAAAATAAGTCTGGAAACTTTCGCGAATCGGGCATGGTTGCCTGGTGCTAATACTTCAAGCACCATGCTTATTGAGACTTCTTTGGAAGTCTTTTTTGTTCTATAAACCACGCTTATCGAAACGTTGATTCGTACCATTTATAAGTTCTTTTGTAGTTGGGTAAGCGAAGACAACAAAAGAGCTCAAAAGAGCTCTTAGCAAGTCAAGAAGCTGTCTGAACAGCGTCCAAAAGTATTTTGGCTAGGCAGTATTTTGCCTTGCAGTGGCATCTTGACTGGTAATTAAACTCTCGTGGAGTTATCACGACCGTTGGCTTCACTGATTCATTTGATGATGTTGTTAACGCTGTTAGAGAACGTCATGGATACAAGGAAATTGTAGTTGTCAGTGAAGGAAAGATAGAGAGCATAGAGAAATGAGGTCGTTTCCCGACGTCGAAGTCTGGGCGTACCTCATTTCATATTTTTTATACCCAATCCGAGTCAACATATCCCGTGGGAGGATTGGTTTGCCGTCCAGAAAACGGCCTTCTGGATGTAGATACGCAACGCTTCTTGCTTACATAGGTTGTTAGCCCAACGGTAGAGCTTCGGTCTCCAAAATCGATAATGAACGTTCGATTCATTCGGTTTTGGAGCAGTGGCATTCTGACTGGTAATCAAACCGTTGGGGATATGAGTCAGGATTAGCGTCTGTCTCCCCAGCGATTAGAGCAATAACAGATCGATTTTCCTATTTGGTGATTGCCCTGCTCATAGACTCTGATGCACCAAGCAGGCGCTCTATAAAAAGGGGACCCAAATTCCAACAAGGAGTTTGGGTCCCTAAAAAGCGTGTGCTGGTCTATTTTGCGCTATGAGCGCTTAATGAATGCGCAGTATCCCTTATAAGCTTCGTAAATGTCGGCTTTGTTGGAAACTTCCCACAGTGAGTGCATAGAGAGAACGGCTACGCCGGCATCTACAACATTCATATCATATTCGGCAAGAATGAAGGCAATGGTGCCGCCGCCACCTGCGCCAATGCGACCGAGTTCGCAGGTTTGGAAGGAAACGTCAGCTTCATCCATAATGTCGCGAATCTCAGCAAGATATTCTGCATCGGCATCGTTTGATCCGGCTTTACCGCGCGAGCCGGTAAATTTGTTAAAGCAGAGACCATGCCCCATAATGGCGGCATTTTTCTTCTCAAAGCGATCTGCATAGAGCGTGTCAAAACCAGCAGATACGTCAGAGGAGAGCATGCGTGAATGTGCCAGAGCTCGGCGCAGCTTAAGAGTGCCGCCTTCGCCAGCAAGTTCCATAATCTCAGCGATAGAGTTCTCAAAGAAACGGCTTGTCATGCCAGTGGCACCTACAGAGCCAATTTCCTCTTTATCCACAAGAAGGGTAACGGAGGTGCGCTCAACCTCAGGAACTGCAAGTTGTGCAGCAAGCGAGGTGTATGCGCAGACACGGTCGTCTTGGCCGTAGCCCAAAATCATCGATCGATCGAGGCCCATCTCACGAGCAGCGCCTGCGGGTACTACCTCAATTTCAGCGGACAAGAAATCTTCTTCGTCGATGTCGTACTTCTCTTTGAGAAGATCTAGGAAGAGCTTTTTGACAGGCTCTTTTTCTTCGTCTCCCTCTTCAATTGTGACAGGACGACCTCCCACAATAACGTCAAGGTTCTCGTGATCAACTGCTTCGCTTGCAGGTTTCTTCATCTGATCGCCGGCGAGATGAATAAGCAAATCAGAAACACAGAAGACAGGATCGGAAGCATCTTCTCCCACGCAAACATCCACCGTGGTGCCATCCTTTTTGCATACCACACCATGCAAGGCGAGAGGCGTTGCTACCCAGTGATAGGCTTTTACGCCGCCGTAGTAATGTGTGTCCAGGTAGGCCATGTCGCCAGCCTCATAGAGCGGATTCTGCTTTATGTCGAGGCGAGGGGAGTCAATGTGAGCTCCCAAGATATTCATGCCTTCCTCAAGGGGCTTGGTGCCCAGATTTACGAGCATTACTGTCTTTTTGTGGTTAACAGCATAGACCTTATCGCCGGCAGAAAGCTTACGTCCCTCAGCGACAACTGTTTCAAGATTGACATATCCTGCGTCCTCAGCGAGCTTTACTGTGGCTTGCGCACACTCGCGTTCAGTTTTATTTTCGCTGATAAACGCGCGATAATCTGCGCAAATCTGTTCAAGTTTTTCAAGTTCATCTTGGTCGTAGGACTTCCAAGCGTTCGGACGCTCCATGGCATACCTCTCTTATTTTGTATGGGAGAACTCCCGCCAGTAATCCGATTAAGATCTAAGGGAGATAGTAGCATGGCTCTGTGTTGGACTCTGTGTCGCTGGTTTCTACTTCTTAGCGCCACAAGCACAATATTGGTAGTCCACGTAGGTTTCTGTTTTATATGAGCCGTGATCTTCCTGGTGGGATCCAACCTGGACTTTCTCGGTTTTGCTGCGGTTTACGTAGTTGCCAATATATCCTTCGTTTCGCATTTTCTCGATAATGAGGCTCTTGAACGCGTCATAGTCTGCATCTGTATAGAACCAGTATGTCTCTCCATCGCTGTACCAATTTCCATCGGAATGCTGTGTATAGAGCTGACCTCCTCGAATGGTTTGTGTTTCGTAGTCGGGCACCGTAACCATATTGGATACCCACACTTGTCTGGAGGCCGTGTGATCTTGCCATGTATGCGTATGAGAGCTGTTCCCAGTATTATTTGAATCATCGCTCTTGCTTGCGGAAGTACCTGCTGCTTTTTTGTTTGTTGAGCTTTGCTTGTTAGACGATGAACCATCCTGTTTGCTGTTTGACGAATGAGAGGAAGCGGCGGAAGTAGCTTGTTTGTCTTTATTGTTTTCAGCGCTACCCAAGGTCTTCTCTTTTTGTTGATCGTTTTTAGTTGTTACCTGGTCTTTATTGTTGTCTGAGTCAGTACTTGTTGTAGCTTCAAGGGCATTTTGATTCCAGTTATTGTCTGTTCCTGTATCTGGCATTGCGGGGAAGCCAACAACAATTAACACTAACGCCAAGCATAAGCCGATTATTCCAGCTCCCGTCGCGATGGCTTGTTTCTTATGTGTCTTTAGCTGGTCAAGGAGGTTTTTCATGAGGAGCATCCTTTCGTCAGAATTCCTGTTATGGGAAGCGTTTCTCGACACCCTCATCCTAGGAACCGTGTTTACGCTGATATAGTGTTTTTGGTAGCGTGAAAAAAGATTTGTCCTGCACATGATGTGATGCTTTACACCAAAGGAGAACATGCGATACGTATGATCGGTTTAGGAACACTTCTCAATGTTGTGCTTATCTTGGTAGGTGGGGCAGTAGGTCTTTTTGATGGTCGTCTTATCGCGCCTCATGTGCAAGAGGGCTTGCTTAAAGCAACGGGAGTAAGTGTTATCTTCATTGGCCTTGCTGGTGCACTACAAGGCATGCTCTCCATAAATAATGGAGAGCTCGTTTCTGGTGGAACAATGCTTGTTGTTGCAGCTCTTGCGCTTGGCACGCTTATAGGTGAGCTTCTCAATATCAACGGTGCACTTGAGCGCTTTGGGGTATGGTTGCGTCGCGTTTCCGGCAATACAGAAAACAAACGTTTTCTCGATGCTTTTCTAACAGCTACTTTTACCGTGTGTATTGGGGCAATGGCAGTTGTGGGTTCTATTCAAGACGGCATTCTTGGCGACTGGTCTACCCTTGCTCTTAAAGGTGTGCTTGACGCACTGATAATTGCCGCAATGACTGCATCTATGGGTGTTGGATGCCTGTTTTCAGCTATTCCTGTTGGAATTTTGCAAGGTTCTATAACCTTACTTGCACGTGCTATAGAGCCCATCATGACCGATGTTGCTCTCGCGAATCTTTCTGTGGTGGGATCGATTCTTATCTTCTGCGTGGGCGTCAACCTTGTCTATGAGCGTACCTTTAATACCGCAAATATGCTTCCCCATGTTGTAGTTGCTGTTGCTCTTGCCTTTATCTAGTACCGAAAAAAATGAGGGTATGCGAATTCACTTGAGATGAGATTATCCAAAAATAAACTGTGTACTATCAAAACAGGAGCAAATACAGGTCACGGATAAAACAATTTGTGATGCAGCGATAATTTAATGTTGCTCCCAAAATGGACAATCCATACTTCTGAACAGGAGTTTTTCATGCAGTACCGGATAAACCCACGCAATGGTGAGAAAATCTCTGCGCTTGGTTTGGGCTGCATGCGTTTCCCAGGTCCTCCAGGACATCCTGACCATAAGCAAGCGCGAGCTCTCATTGCTCATGCATATGAGTTGGGTATCAATTATTTTGACACTGCCTATCTATACCCCGGTAATGAGGTGGCTGTTGGTTCGGCGTTAGGAGAGCTTGGCATACGTGACCAGGTCTTTATTGCTACAAAACTGCCACATGGTTCCTGCCACTCTCAAGAAGACTTTGACAAGTTCTTTTCTGAACAGCTTAGAAGACTTCGCACGAGCTACGTGGATTACTATCTCATACACAATGTAACAAGTCCTGCTCAATGGAAACGTTTGTGTGAGCTGGGTATTGAGTCGTGGATTGCGCAACAAAAAGCAGCTGGACGGATTAAACAGATTGGCTTTTCGTATCACGGTAGTAGGGGCGATTTCCCCGTCTTGCTCGATGCCTATGATTGGGACTTTTGTCAGATTCAATACAACTACGTTGGCGAGAATTACCAGGCTGGTACAGCAGGTCTTAAAGCTGCGGCAGAACGTGGGCTTGCCGTGTTTATTATGGAACCGCTTCTCGGTGGACGTCTAGCGGATAAGCTGCCCCAAAATGCTGCAAGTATTTTCGAGAAAGCTGCTACGCCTCAGCTTGCAACGCCGGCTGCATGGGGGCTTTCCTGGGTGTGGAATCACCCAGAGGTGACGATGGTGCTTTCTGGTATGAATACCATCGCTCAGCTTGATGAGAATGCAACCCTTGCCGATCATGCACTGCCAGACTCATTTACCCCACAGGATCATGCGGTTATCGAGCGTGTTCGAGAGGTGTTTGAACTCAGTAATCGAGTACCTTGCACAGGATGTAACTATTGCATGCCGTGTCCTCAGGGAATCAATATTCCCGGATGCTTTGCTGCGTACAATGCAAGCTTTGCATATGGATGGTTTACCGGGGTAAGCCAATATTTCACTGCAAGTGCTATCCGCACTACACAGCCCAAACTTGTGAGCAATTGTATTCACTGTGGTGCCTGCGCTCGCAAATGTCCACAGCATATCGATATCCCTGCGCGTCTGGTTGAGGTAGGACATCGCTTTCAACCTGGACCGATCGGTTGGGCGCTGGCGCGGTTTGCTCAACGTAAAAGGCAATAACAGACCGCGCGCATTAACTGTTCCGACTATTTAACGTATTCCACAACCTCATTCATTGGTCGACGCATCTTAGGATGCGGGCGGTGGCTCGGATCGTGCACGCCAAACTGAACTAAGATTGACACACCCCATTGCTCAGGATCAAACAACTGATGGTCAACAAGCACCTTGGTTAAGGCTTCACGGTTGTATCCCTCAATAGGGGTGGCGTCGATACCCATAACTGCTGCTGCGGTGAGCATATTAGCAAGCACAATATACGTTTGCTTGCTTGCCCAATCAAAGAGTGTGCGCTCGCTATCCAAAACATGAAGATCATTTTGTTGGAATGAGTTGAAATGCTCTTTGAGCGTCTCGATATCGGCGTCTGTCATGCCTTTAACGTGCTGATTAATGTTGTAGAACCAGTCACTTTCAATGGTGACACCGCGTTTGGCTAAGATAACGATTGTACGATCTGCGTTCTTCTTGGCACCCCAGGATGCTGCCAAAATCTCTGCGAGCAGTTCCTTGTTTTCAATAACTAAAAACTTCCATGGTTCCAAGCCAAAAGAGCTAGGAGAGAGTCGACCTGCTTCGAGGATAGTATTAAAAGCCTCGTCTGAAATGTGCTCTTCGGGGTTATAGCGTTTGCAGGCAAACCGCTTTTTCAAGGCATCAAGGAGAGTAGTGCCAGCGTTACGTGAAGAGGAATCCATACCTGACCTCCTTAGAGGGTTTACCAATTGAAATGGATATTCCCTTACTGTTCCAGATCTTACAACCTCGTTGAGGATTTTGGTGACTTCGATGCAGCTGATGCTGTCTTCAGTGCCAGCAGTATTTACCTAGTCTGTTAATAACTGGGTGCGTGTCACTGCTCTTCGGTCTTCTCGCTGGATCTCCACGGTATGATTGGCCTTATATTCAATCTCATGCGAAAGGGTCTGTATGCTTACGAGGCGCGTCATACCATGTCTTGATATTAAAGATGGCCGCGTTGTGAAAGGCGTCAACTTCGTGGATTTGCGCGATGCCGGAGATCCGGTTGAGCTTGCGCGCGCCTATGACAGAGAAGGCGCAGACGAAGTAGTGTTTCTCGATATCACGGCAACGTCAGATAACCGTGCCACTACCATAGATTTAGCGAGTCGAGCAGCTGCTGAACTACGCATTCCATTTACCGTGGGTGGTGGCTTTCGCGATGTAGCAGGATGCCGCACGATGATTGCAGCTGGGTCAGACAAGGTGTCGGTAAACTCAGCCGCTGTTCGAAATCCAGATCTTATTACGGCTGCTGCTACTGCATTTGGCAGTCAGGCTGTTATCTGTGCTATCGACGCAAAACGAGTAGGTGAACCCGGACGTCCAGGAGCGGATCGTTGGGAAGTATATCTGGCAGGTGGACGTGAACCGACAGGTATTGATGCTGTGGCATGGGCGGAGGAAGCCGCGCGACGTGGTGCCGGTGAAATATTGCTTACCAGTATGGATCGCGATGGAACTAAAGAGGGCTTTGACCTTGCGCTTACTCGTGCTGTGGCACGAGCAGTACCTATTCCGGTTATTGCATCGGGTGGTGTGGGCACGCTCGAGCACTTCGCAGAAGGTATTCTGGAAGGTGAGGCCGACGCTGTGCTTGCCGCTAGTGTGTTCCACTTCGGTACTTTTAGTATCCGTCAAGTAAAAGAATACATGGCCAGTCAGGGCATTCCAGTTCGTCTGGATTTTTAAGTGTGAGAGGAGTGCACTGTTGTGGCAACACCAAAGAGAGAGATTATTTCGCCTGACCAAGTAACATTTGACGATAAGGGTCTTGTACCTTGTGTGGTGCAACAGTACGACACGGGCGAGGTTCTTATGGTTGCATGGATGAACGCGGAATCGCTTCGCCTTACGCTTGAGACAGGCACAACCTGGTTTTGGAGTCGCAGTAGACAAGAGCTTTGGAATAAAGGTGCTACCAGCGGTAATATGCAGAGATTAGTGGAGCTATGGGCTGATTGCGATTCAGATACCCTGCTTGCGCGTGTAGATTCGCCAGGCCCTGCTTGCCACACCGGTGCACGCAGCTGTTTCTTTAAGCAGTTTATGTATCCCGCGGGCACCTAAACATATTCAGTAGAAGCTGCAAATTACCGCATATAACGGAGGAAGTATGGGAGTTCGCACAGCAAACGTACACGAGGGCAATATCGGAGAAACCCTTACGGGGCTTGCAGCAGTCATTCATGGCCGTCGTGAGGCATCGCCTGAGGAGAGTTACACTGCCCGCTTGCTTGTTGGTGAGGAAGACTCTCTGCTCAAAAAACTAGCTGAAGAATCGAGCGAGATTATCATGGCGTGCAAAGATCGCGACCATGACCATATTCGTTATGAAATGGGAGATCTTGTCTATCATCTCATGGTAGTTATGGAGCGATACGATATTTCGCTCGGCGAGCTTGCCGGTGAACTTGACGCCCGTAGACACTAGCTTCTTGCTATCTCTTACGACTGTAATTGCGTACCATAGTACTGCTTAACACATGCGAAGGAGTACTTATGGCAAGGGATGCTTCTACACGTTCTACGGGTTTATCCGCACACTATTTGGATCCATCAAAAGCAGTCGCTTTTTTCGATATTGATGGCACGCTTGTATGGCGTGACTTTGAGGCTCTCGCCAGCGGTGGTTCAGCTGAAGGAGTTGTAGGCTCCTTTGGTGCAGCCCCTACGCCTGCAGTATACGATGCCTTTCGTCGTATGACAGCACGCGGACACGCTTCCTTTATTTGTACTGGTCGTCCCCTTTGTATGATTTATCCTTCGCTTCGTGAGTTGCATGCAACGGGAATTGTGGCATGTGCTGGTGCGTATGCCGCTGTTGGCAACGAGATAATTCGTGATGAGCATATCGACCCAGAACTTGTTATGTGGGTGTTAGAGCTTTTCTCCCAAACTGGTGCGAATGTTCTTATGGAAAGCAATACGCATAGCATTGAGCTATGTGCTCCAGGGGTTGCTCCGCTGTTCCCAGGGTCTGATGCTACAGAGTCCATTGCTGAGGTGGCAGATCTAGCTCATAGAGCACCTTTCGCAAAATTCTGTGCGATGGGTTTGTCTCAAGAGACGTTGGATCAGCTTCGTCCCGAGCTGGAAAAGTTTTTCACCATTTGCGATCTCCAGGGCGGGGTTTATGAGTTTTCCCTCAAGGGAGTTGATAAAGGCACCGCTATTACAGCGGTTCTTGAATATTTTGGCCGTTCTGACAATCGCATCAATACCTATGCGTTTGGCGATTCAGAGAATGACTTATCTATGGCGCCCGCAGTTGAAACGTTCGTAGCTATGGGAAATGCATTACCCAATGTACAAGCCGCAGCAGACTATATCACCGATTCTTCTGCCGACGATGGCGTGGTTACAGGCTTAGAGCACTTTGGGGTCATTTAACTGACCCCTTTAGTGGCTACTCCAATGGCATCGTTTCCCATGA
>URWR01000027.1 GCA_900551595.1 uncultured Coriobacteriaceae bacterium | reverse complement strand
TATAGAACCTACAGCGCTTTAAGGGCTCCCCTTACCAGACATTCAAAGTCATCTGCATGAAGCTCGGCTTCGGCCAGCACGCTTTCGTGGGTAACCGTTGGGTCGCCCGCAGCATTTGCCGCAAGGGTTAGACCCAGGACCTGCATACCCAAAGCATGAGCCATGATAACTTCGCATACCGTAGACATGCCCACATAAGACACGCCCATGGCGCGGAGTGCCGCAACTTCAGCAGGTGTCTCGAAGCTTGGTCCTAAAAGACCTGCATACACACCCTCCTGAACTGAAATGCCCAAGTCATCCGCCACATTATGTGCAAGAGCGCGCAAATAAGGTGTATAGGCATCTGTCATGCCCACGAAAGGTGTTTCAAGATCGCGTAGGTTCTCTTCCTTCGCAAGAGGATTCGCGCCCGTAAGATTGATGTGATCCGTAAGAATACCAAGGCCCTTACTCGCCATACCCTCAACCGCGCCAGTTGCGCAGGCAAACATAATGCTGCGGCAACCCAAACGATATGCATGACGCACAAGCGCCGTCACTTCATAGGCGGAGTAGCCCTGATACAGATGAATGCGACCCGGATATACCACCACCGGTACACCATCTACCGTGCCTATCGTAGCTTCAAAGCTATGACCAGCAACAGGTGTGGCATCTGTTGGGAAATCCTCGATATCGCGATAAGCAATGCGACGAACCGGATGGACAAGTCCAGCAAGATGGCCCAATCCACTGCCCAGCACAATGGCAACCGGATGCTCAACGGACGGCTTACACTTGATAACTTCGTCCTCGCTCACCACACACACTCCCTCATCCTTCAGCAGACGTGTAAATACACCATCTCCTGGAATCAAAGTTTTACTGTATGTTCCATCGTAAACGCATCCGACACCACAAGAAGGGCTCTTTGCCTTCAAGACGGCCAGCGGAGCAGAACTTGCAAGCGCACCAGATTTATGTACGCGATCCAAACTCAGCTCTGCACCACGCTGAAACGCATCGGTCACATCAGTTCCATCCTGCAAATACACGCCATTATCACGCTGTTCAGCAGGCGGCCGAGGAATAGGAAGCCCAGAGGCGGTCTCCGGACAAACGCGGCAAACCTCAACTCCAGGCTTTTGAGCAAATTCAACAACGGTAGGACATGGCTTAGCCTTGCCGTTATACCGGCAAGCAACACCTAGCAAACAATTGCTCACAATAACGCGCATGCCCTGCCCTTTCGAACCTAAGCAGTCAGTGTCGAAACATCAATGGTTGCGTTCGACAAGCAGCCGTTATAGAAGTCTGTCCAAGCACTGGTGGACTGTGAGTACTCTTCTACATACTGCTGATAAGCCGTGTAGTAGGCTGTAAGCGCCTGATTATAGGTGGCAGAATCAGCACTAAACTGCTCGCTGCCCAAGGCGCTATAGAAGGGGCCGTCGGTGCGTGCCCATGTGTTTGCATCGGCATCCCATTCATCACCAAGCAAACCTACGATATATGCTCCGTAAGTAGCATTGGGAGTATCTTCCTGTCCCTCTTCAGGCTCTTCCGGTGCAGTAGGAGCAGTAATGCTCGTCTCAGTGACTACAGAATCGTATAGCTTACGGGTACCTGCAGCCTCAGTAAGAACTTCTTTGACTGAAGCCTCATCCATGCCATATTGCTCGGCAATTTGTGCGTAATCGCTGGTTCCCAAATACTCTTCGGCATACGCCTGGACGTCTGCATCGCTCACCGTAATGCCAGCTTTTTCAACCTCTGCCTGCAAAACCTTATTGCGAGCAGCAGAAATAGCACTCTCAGCAGAAGGCATATTATATGTGCCATCATCGTTTTTCATAGCATCAAGCGTAGAGGTTGCCTCAATAGCCTCCTGAGCAGTGATGTCATATGTCTTACCCTCATAGCTCATCGTGGCAACAACGGTATTGAGCTCATTTTCTGAAAGAGTTGTGCGTCCCTGAGCAGAGATGCCTCCCAACAGAAAATGACCAACAAGTACGCCAACAAGTATGCAGGCAACAGCAATGGCAGCGATGCTCCACTTTGGCAGTGATATTTCTTGAGTAAGGGGTTTATCGGCAGTTGTTGAAGCCTTTTGCTGCTGAGCACGCTGTTCACGGTGGCGCACGGAGCGCTTGGCTTTGCGCTGCTCAACAGTCATATGTTCGGTTTCTACTTCGTCGGCATTGTCAGCCTCAGATACCTCCTCTGAGGCATCCTCAGAATCTGAGGCTTCGGCCTCGTCTTCTTCGACGTGGGCGGTATCGGCTTCACCCTCATTTTCAGCAGCCTCTTCGTCAGATCCAGTCGCATCAACGTCTTGATGCTCTTTTACTTCCTCATCAAGGCTCTCATCATGCTCTGATTCTGTATGCTCAAGCTCTTCAGGCTCGAGATTATGCTTCTCAGTATCTTCAGCCATAGGTTAGCTAACCTTCCGTCGAATCCATCTCAGTCGGCACAGACACCGACTGATTCAGAGTACCATCCACAGGACTCTACCCAGCTTGTCCATAGAAGAGACATGGTTCTTTCAGCAAACTTAAAATTTACTTCACAGAATTTTTAGCCTTGATGGCTTCGATAATGTCGTTCGACCTTGTTTGAATGTATCCACGACTCGACTTTGCATCAAACGAAACTCGATCCGCCACCGCCTTGCTCACCGAGTCAGAGATATTGCCACTTGCAAACTCATAAAGGCTCTGGAGCATATCACGGTACTCGGGATCGCCGTGATAGCACTGAATAGCCTCATCGAGCAACGGCCATACCTCTTCAGAACGCTCGGGCGAACGAGCGCCAAGCTTGGCTAAAAATCTGAATGCTGCAAGACGAACCGTTGATGAATCCTCGTCAAAGAGTGACGCCTCAGCCTCTTCAGCTGCAGGGGCAACCTTGCCAGGCGCCACTTCAACAAGTTCCGTTAACGTGTCGAGCACTTCCCAACGAGTCTGTGCCTCTGGACGATACAGCGCATCCACAAGCTCTGTTGCATACGGTTCAACCACCGAATGGTCTTCACGGGCAATGATGGCAAGCTCGTGAGCTGCCTCCTGCCTCGCACGCCTACGAGGGCCAGAAAGAGCCTCTACGAGTGCTTCTACCTTTACTTTGCTTAAGCCACCAGCCATGTGCCAACCTTTCCTTCTAGCCTATTCGCAGAACCCGTCCACAACAAACGTTCCGCTCTTTTGGTCGCGATGAATTTTGATAAAACCATAGGAACTTGCTTCATTGAGAAGTGCCGTAAAGTTGCGGTATCCATAAGAGCGCTCAGAGAACTGTGGGCGCTTACGACGCATCATATTTTTAAGAAGCGAAGCCTGTACATACGATCCGCTCTCTCCAAGCACCGTTTCGATTGTCTCGAAGAGGAGCTGATAGCATTCGTGCTTTTCGCGCGGCACCTTTGTCGAATAATCAGGAATTCCACCAGGAGTAACGATATCTTCGTAGAAGATAAACTCGTCGCAATTCTCTGCAAGAAGGGTGCTGGTAGATTCGCGCATACCCACACCAATTACCATCTTGCCGAATTCCTTGAGCTTAGAAACGAGCGGCGAAAAATCGGAGTCTCCCGACAAAATGGCAAAGGTGTCAATGTGCTCTTTGGTGAAACACATCTCCATAGCATCCACTGCAAGGCGAATATCAGCAGAATTCTTGCCCGTATAGGCGCGATCGGGAATTTCGATAAGTTCAACCCCCAGCTCATGCAGAGGGGTAAGCGCACTGTCAAAACGCTGCCAATCGCAGTAGGCCCGCTTAGATACAATGCGTCCCTTATCCACCAGGCGCTCAAGAATACGTTTCACATCGGGTGCTGGACCAGGCTCTTGATGACCATTACGCTTGCGCCTGCCCGTACCAAGAGCAAGGTTTTCATAGTCGATAAGAACCGCCATGGAGCCTTGCGTAGCTTCACTCATGAGCGAGCCTCATCATGGTGATGGCAGCAGCCGTCCTCACCGTGGCCGTGGCCATGTCCATGACAGCAACCACCCTCGCCATGGCCGTGATCATGACCATGCCCATGGCAGCATCCCTCACCATGCTCATGATCGTGATGATGACAGCACTCGTGCTCTTCTTCCTCATCTTCATCAAGCGCATGCCAATCGAGTCCTGCTGCAACAGCATCGCCCTCTTCGGCATACAGAAGAGCAATAGCCTGAGTACCGAGACGCGAGCCGCCAATCTCGCAGAGAAGATCATAAAGCGTGTAGGCAGTATCCGTGCCAGGAAGTGTTATCTCAAGGTCCTCTGCCTGCGTCAATGCAAGGGTAAGGTCCTTGCGCATATGCTCATTTAAAAAGCCTGGGCGCCAATCCTTTGCAACTGCCTTGGGTGCAAGGTCGGTAATGGCACGAGAAGAGCCCATGCCCGAGCCAACCATCTCAAGCATACGATCAACATCAATGCCGCCCTGCTCAGCCAGAGCAACTGCATCAGCCATGCCCACCATGCAGGAAGCGAGTGAAACCTGGTTGCAGAGCTTGGCCGTCTGACCAGCACCGGGCGCATCAAAATAGAAGATACGCGAAGAGAACGTCGATAAGAGCTCAGCTACAGGAGCAGCATCTTTTTCGGTAATGCCGCAGATAAGCGTCAGGGTACCTGCCTGAGCACCGGCCTCGCCACCTGTAACAGGACAGTCGAAGGCATGCTTATCGAGCACCTCAGCTGCATCATGAATATCGCGAGCGAGTGACGGAGATGACGTTGTGAGATCGATGAGCCATGCGCCACGCGGAGCAGCTTCAATGATGCCGCCGCCAGCAAGATATACATCCTCAACATCGGATGGATAGCCCAGCATGGTAAAGATAACATCGGCCTCAGCGGCTGCCTCAGCGGGCGTTTCTGCATAGGTAGCACCACGATCTACCAGAGGCTGTGCCTTCTCCTTGGTACGGTTATGCACTATAAGCTCATAGCCTGCATCAAGAATATGACCAGCAATGGGTGCTCCCATAATGCCTGTTCCAATAAAGGCAACCTTTTGGATCTTTGCCATAAAGAAAATTCCTTTCCAAAAATACGTAGATAATTATTTCTCTTTTCCAGAACCGCGAACTTTACGTGCAATTCTGTCGGTGATTGACATCTTCTCACGTCGATCTTTTGCCCAAAAACCAAAGCCAACCATACCTGGGCCTGTATGGCTCCCAATAACAGGAGAAATTGAACTGCGGATAACAACGAGGTCTTCGCAACCCGGCTCTTTTCTCGCAGCAGCCTCAAGCCAATCGCCATCTTTTTCAGCATCGGCAGTGACAATTGCTACGGGAAGCGATGTGTCATGTGAATAGTTCTCACGGAACTCAGCAAGTATTGCTTTGAGTGCCTTGCGACGACCGCGACAAACACCGCGCAGTGTAAGCGAGCCGTTCAGATCATAAGAGAGCTCCGGCTTTACATCGAGCTTGCCGCCAATCTGAGCCGCTGCTGGCGGAATGCGCCCACCCGCCGCAAGTGCATCGAAGTTATCAAGCGTGAAGTATCCCTGAATAAAATAGCGGGCATCCTTTGCCCATTCGTAGAGCTCTGCTGCAGACAATCCATTATTCAGTTGACGGACTGCCTCGATAGCAAAGAGTTCAGCAGTTGCCGAAGGCAAAAGATTATCCATAACATAGAGCTCAAAATCAGGATGTTCTGAACGCACCATCTCAGCCGCTTGTTCGGCGCACGAGATGGAAGACGAAAGGCCAGCTGTCAGGCCAAAATAAATTGCCGGAATCCCACGCTCGTAAGCTTTTGAGAAGACTTCGTAATAACGACCAGGACTCACTGCGGAAGTGCTCACCTGCGCACCTTTGCGCATTTTCTCGTAAAACTCATGAGGTGTTTGACTCTGCCAAAGGTCATCGAGGTATTCTTTCCCATCCACCACGTAGGGGAAATGAATCACCTCAATACCGAGGCGCTCAGCTACCGAGGGAGCAAAATCGGCACATGAATCAAAAATGAGCGTGCAGGTTTTATTTGCGAGCATCTCGCACGTATGCGACTGCTCTTCCTGGGACGGGGCGTCACTTGCACCTAGACCACAGGCGGGGGCCGCCGAAGCAGCCCCCGTCACGGATGCATCCGTGGATTCTATCTTTTTTGCCTTACTCATCAGGTTCCTCAATCTTGGGCTTAATAATGCCGTATCCACCATTCTTACGGCGATAGACAACATTCGTAAGTCCTGTTGTAGCATTCATGAAGACATAGAAGTCATGCCCGATAAGATCAATCTGAACAAGCGCTTCTTCCTCTGTCATAGGCGTGAGATCGATGTACTTCTCACGAACAAGCTCATCGTCTTCATCCTCAGAAGGCTCGATCAGGCTAGCCAAATCTGCAGAAGATGCTTCTTCAACACGCTGAGCAGAGCGACGCTGGCGACGATCGACCACCCGTGTCTTGAACTTGCGGAGCTGACGCGTAACCTTATCTGCTGCTTCATCAATAAGCGCATACATATCGGTGCCGGAAGTAACAACACGCACCACACGATCGCGGATAAAAACGGTTACCTCAACCGACTTACGTTCGGAATTGGAGGGGTTTTTGTCCACGCGCAAAACGACGTCACATGTCATAGGCTGGATATCAAAGACCTTAAGTGCATCGCCGATCTTCTCATCCACACGATCCTTCAGGGCGTCGCTCACGGTAACCTTGCGACCAGAGACCTTAATATCAACCATAGATGCCCCCTTACGCTTACCTGAAGATGCTTCCCTTGAAAAGGGATGCTTAAATCTTATGAGACTGATACCCAATCTTTCGCCTGCAAGTATGGATGAATCCGTAGGATGCACGACTCTTCGGGCCGATGCTCATAACGCCGCCCGAACGGTCCGAGCACCGCTACTCAAGCGTGGCGGCGTTGGAGCCAGCTGTCGAACCATCCATTGGTGTGGAATCGTTCTCGAAGGTCTCACCAGAATCTGTTGACATATCACCTTCACCAGTTGTGCTTTCGTTGGTGGTGGCATGGTTGTTTTCACTTATAACCACACCAGAGACAACAGTATCGGATGTGAGATCAGGCAGCGTGCCTACCCACCGAACACGTGCAAGGCTGGTAATACCACTTTCTGACATGGTTTGCATAGCGCTGGACACAGCTTGTGCCAGCTCGGTATTGCTCTGTAAAACAGCAACACCACGGGTGACCGGCACGTCCAAATTGCCTGCAAAGGTTATGTCCCCATAGGAAACAGCCAGATATGCCCCTGAGTAAGCATCGCACAGTACGTAGTCGAGTGTTCCCGCCTCAAGAGCATTAAATGCCTCGTTAAGATTGGAATAGGTACGTGCGGTTACAGAAAGGTTGGAGTTCTCCAAAACGCCCTGCGAAACAGAGCCCTCTTGAACACCAACTGTTTTACCGTTCACGTCATCAAGGGTTACGGATCCGGCTTCACCACGATGGAAAAGTGCCACGGAACTCTGAGAAGAGGAGCCTACAACCGTAGCGTCGGCAATATCGCCATCTTCAGCTTCAAATATCACATCGCAGGTAGTGCCCAAGGCAGTTTCAGGATCGTCAATCGACACAAAGCGAACCTGCAAGCCAAGTTGCTGTGCCAATGCACTGGCAAGATCAACATCCATGCCGGAGAGCGTGGAATCATCACCCAAAATAAAGTATGGAGCATTAACCGTGCTCGTATCCACACCTACTGTGAGCGTTCCCTCTTGCACAAGCGCATCGCCAGAAACGACAGGCGTTAGACTCTCAGCAGCCTCACGTGAAGCCTCTTCAACACCAGGAGAAGAAGCAAACGGGCCACAGCCTGTTAAGGCAAGCACACAAGCAACCGAGGTTGCCAATACAACAAGGGTCTGTCGAACGCGTCTAAAACAACCCATAAAGAGACGTCCCATCCCATAAGGGGTACCCTTTGGTGCCCCGCCTTAAATCTACCTATCTTTCTACCAGCTGACCTGGTCTTTGACCCCACACTCGCGCACTGGAACTTTCGCTTGCGACACCGCAATGCCACGCACTACTAACTCTCTCGTCCGCGAGGCCCCATGCCTCTTAAGTCGTACGGACGGTGCGTCTTACTTCTAGGACGAGCCATGATCGCTCGGGCGCGCACGTCCGAACTTACGTGGATCCCTTTGGCCTCGTCTGCCATGGACTTGGACAGCACGTTTACCATCCGCAACCACAGACCTGGTGAAAGACGTGGTTATTATACCAGCATTGTTCCGTATCCTCATATCCTCCGAACTACCACACCCGAGCAAAACCACAGCCTGTTACTGAGGCAGCTCCAGCTGCAAGCAGTGCGTGGGCACACGCATGCATACTCGCTCCTGTTGTAACCACATCATCAACCAGAAGAAGGTTCATGCCTAACACATTTCCTACCACTGAAACGGCATGTTTGAGGTTTTGAGCTCGATCTTCTGCTCCCAAATGGCGTTGATCTTTCCCCTTTGACCGCAGCAAAACATCTGCCAGGGGCACCTCCAGCATATGGGATAGCAATGTCGCCACAAGCTCCATATGGTCAAAGCCTCGACGCGCATAGGCACGCTCAGTAGCAGGAACAAAACAGATGGCATCCGGCGAAGGTAAACAGGTGTGCGCGGCTGCACGAGCAGGAGCAGGAAGTGCTGCGACTATACAAGCTTCATCCCATGCAGTTGCCATTGCACTTGCAAGCACCGCAGCGAGACGTTGTTCTCCTTCATCTTTAAATGCATGTATTACCGAACGGGTAATACCTTCATATGAGGTAGCACACACGACGCCTTTTAACTCATGCCACGAGTTATCACACGCGGTACATACAAGCGCTCCATGGGGTGCTCCACAGACCGGACAAGCACTGAGTTGAGAAATCCATGGCAGCTGTGCTCGACAGTGTGCACACAACACTTCCCCTGGCAACTCGCATCCCGCACATAGCGTTGGCCAGAGTATTTCTTTCATCTGAGATGTAAAACCCATACGACCCCTCCACGCCTGAGCGCAGAGGGGTCGTCTGTCAGTGTATCAAGAAACTAGCCTTGCCATCCCTTGGGCGGTGGTGGTGCATCCGGAGAACGCCTTGTATACCAAGCGGAAGACCCCGGTTCTGCTTCTTGTGTTGAGACTAAGCCAGAGGTATTCGGCACCGATTGAGGCACAACTTGTGAATCGAATTGTGTCGTCTGAGACGAGCCATTCTGTACAACATCAACCTGGGAAACACCGCCCGCTGAAACTGCTCCATAAGTCTCATGCACTCCAGCCTCTGGGGTTTGCTCAGAGGCAAGCCAACCACAGGTAGGAGCCGATTTTGCTATGCGCATTATTGCGGTTATCACCGTAGGGATTTGTATAACGATCATTACCACATAAAAGGCAACAAGCGCCCAACCAGTAGAACTTGTATCCACATATGAAATTTCAAATGGATCTTCAAAAACGCCACTCGAACCCATAAGAGCAAAGTCCCAAAAAGCGTGGGCGAAAACTCCTGGCCAAATATTGCCCGTAGAAACCGCTAAGCCACAGAAGAAAATACCAAGCATGCCGGATTGAAGAAACTTGAGCACAAGCTGAGACAAAACCATAGGCGAAAGCGCTTCGCTAAACGAGACATGGGCAATACCAAATATTGCACTGGCGATAAAAACAGCTCCAAAGACGCCTGCTTTGTTTTTGCCCATACGAGGAAGCAAGCAGCCAAGCAACACGCCACGGAAGATACCTTCCTCATAAATGCCAACCATAATGCAGAGAAAGAACACCTTTATCAGCACTATTGGCCAGTCTGCAGTAGGGGCTACATCTGATGCTAAATTCCCCACAAGGGTATAGACCACCAGCAAAAGCGCAAGGATAACAAAGTACAGCGATCCTTTGAGGCCATTGAGAAACTCTGCAACACGACACTTAAATGGCTTTGAGCCTCCCAAGAGAAACAGCACTATAACGGTATAGACCACAAGGAAGAACTCCACCAGGAGAGTAAGCCAGTCTAAGCCAAGCGCATCTGTAGATCCCAGCGCCAACACCGAGACGAGCGCGATAACAAAAGCAACGGGGAATTGCACAAGATAACTGCCGATAAAAGCAAGAAATCCCAACGGCAAACAATGTTTACGATAGGGTTTGATGTGAGGTTTTTCTGGGCTTGAGGGCAAAACCTGCTCTACGGTTTCTGAGTCCATGGGCACCTCCTAGCTACGCCCGATACCAAAAAATGAACAGGCGTTTTTCCACACTGACGTATATGTATCCTGTTTTGTTTCACCTAAACGTTCAGAGCGCACCTGGGCAATGCACGCAGTATTACATGCAACCATGGCTGGCTCGCACGTTTGTCCTCGAAGAGGCACCGGCGCCATATAGGGGCTATCCGTCTCACTCAGAAGCAACTCCTGAGGACAAGCTGCCACAGCATCACGAATCTCATCGGAAGAAGCAAACGTAGCAGCCCCACCAAATGCCATATGACAACCCAGCTGAGAAAACGTATTCACGATTGCGGGATTCTCGGTAAAACAATGCAGATCGCATCCAGCCTGCGGCATACCCTGCGCTTCAAGTACCTCAGCAACGAGAGCGTGAGCAGCGCGTTTATCATCTTCTTTTGCATTGCGCACATGCAGCTCTACCGGGAGATTGTGCTCACAGGCAATATGCAGCTGCTGCTCAAAAGCTTTGCGCTGTACGTCAGCATCCAAGCTGTTATACGGCCCAAAGTCGATGCCAATCTCTCCCACCCCAACGCAGCGTGGACTCTTGAGCAAAACCTCAAGCTCACGCAGAGCATTCCTATCAAGATCGGCGGCGCCATACGGGTGAGCACCCGCCACAATATAGATGGAATCGAGAAGATTGGGCGCGTCAGACCAACCGGCAAAAACAGGAGGTTCAAGTCCTCTCTGAGCACACACATCTAACAGTGCAGCCGCTGTGTCAATCACACCATCAAGCCACGAAAGTACCTCTTGAGCTGTTGCCCAGCGACCGCGCGACAAATCATCCACCGGATCTATAGGCACAACAAGCAGACGAACGCCCGCAAGTGCCGCGCGACAAATGGCACACGCTGCATCTATACCGTGAGAAGAAGTGAGATGCCCATGCGTATCTGCCAGAGGTGCAAGCGCAACTGGCACAGGAACAATCTCACCTTTCTTGTTGTGAAAGAGAGCATTGTCTGGTGCAACAGGCATATCCAGAGTGGGCGTAAATTCATATGAAGCCTTGCTGCGCGACACTTAAGACACTCCCCCACAGTCTTTCAGTACCTGCGTAAGCTCAACAAACTCCTCAGGAGAGCATGTCTCGGCTCGACGTCGAGGATCAAACGCAAGCTTTGAAAAAGCCTCATCAAGAGCCTCGGCAGCAAACCCCGATGACAGCATTGAGTTACGAATAGTCTTGCGACGCTGTGCAAACGCTGCATCAATTACGCGTGCACAAGCTTTGAGCTCCTCAGGCGTGAGTGAAGGTGCCAGCGGCGCACGGTCTATACGCACCACCGCAGATTCCACATGAGGAGGCGGCATAAAATTATGTGCTCCCACCGCAAAACGTCCTGTAACCTTGCCATATAACGCCAGCTTGGCCGTATAGGCACCGTAGGTTTTTGTGCCAGGACATGCACAGATACGATCGGCAACTTCAGACTGAACCATCACCACACAGCGCTTAAGCGATGGAATGGTTTGCATATATGCCAGAATGAGAGTGGCTGCCACGTTATACGGCAAATTGGAAACAAACGCCTCGGGTGCATCAGCCAAAGCCGTCACATCTATGCGCAGAGCATCGCCCATGATGTAGGTAAACGATGGGTGTGCTGCAGCAATTGAGGACAGAACAGGCTCCAGCGTTTGATCCATCTCTATAGAGGTAACCCTGCCTGCATCGGCAAGAAGGGCCAAGGTGAGTGTACCTATCCCCGGCCCCACTTCTATAACGTGCTCATCATGAGAAAGCGCAGCAAGATCCATGATCTTCTCGATAACCGCATTGGAAATCAAGAAGTTTTGACCCAAACGATGCTTGGTGGCAAGTCCATATGCCTCAAGGGTTGCGCGCGTAGCACCAGGATTTGCCAGAGGAGAACCTGTCATACCGCTAGCGCTTCTCGGTTGCCAAGCGCGGGAACAGCGCCTCGCCCTTTGTTACCGCAACACCCGATGCGAGACCGCCCCACACGCATTGAGCAGCAAGATTCTGTGTATTCACTTCCTGCTCCAGTGACATGCGACGCAAAACCTCAGCAGAGGTGGTCGGCATAAAGGGAGCAAGCAGGTGTGCAGAAATGCGAATCGACTCAAGCAGACTTGAGATAATTTCTACAAGTTCGCCAGCACGCTCAGGATCTTTTGCCACCGCCCAAGGTGCAGAATCCTCAATGTAGTGGTTAGCGGCATGGATAAGTTCCATTACCACATCTTTGGCACCCGCATAATCAAAGGCCTCCATGCGCTCGGCGTAACGAGCATACATACCCTCAGCAACGCGCTTGAGCACGCCGTCCTTCTCTGCCCAATCCTCTGGCAAAACCGGCGTCTTGCCATCAAAGTATTTAGCGCTCATATTGAGAGAGCGACTGACGAGATTGCCCCAGCTGTTGGCCAGATCGGCATTGTAAACCTGCTCCATACGCTCAAAAGAAATTGCTGAGTCTTCGCCATGCGTAACGTCGGTCATGAAGTAATAGCGATAGCCTTCAACACCCAGAAGATCGATAACATCCTGGGGCGCAATGGCATTGCCACGCGATTTGCTCATCTTCTCAGCCTTGCCCGTCTCAGCATTGCGCACGGTAAGGAAGCCGTGGACAAACACACTCTCGGGAAGAGCCTCTTGAATGGCCATGAGCATGGCAGGCCAGATAACACAATGGAAGCGGATGATGTCTTTGCCCACCACATGGCACTGTGCAGGCCAACGATAAGCAAACTCTTTACGAGAATCTTCGTCATCGCAGCTATAGCCCACAGCAGTCATATAGTTGAGCAGAGCATCAAACCACACGTAGGTGACATGGCCATCATCAAAAGGAACTGGAATACCCCAGTCAAACGTTGTACGGCTGACCGACAAATCCTGCAGGCCACCCGAAACAAAGCTCCGCACCTCGTTCATACGGAAAGTAGGCTGCACAAACTCAGGATGCTCTTCATAGAGCTTGAGCAAACGATCTTGGAAGGCAGAGAGCTTAAAGAACCAGGACTCTTCCTGAACACGCTCAAGTGGACGACCGCAGTCGGGGCAGAGATGCTCACCCTTGGTGCCACGCTCTTCATCTGCCTTCTCTACCTGTGTCTCGGTAAAGTAGGTCTCCTCTGGAACACAATACCAACCATCATAGGAGCCCTTGTAAAGATAACCAGACTCGCGCATACGCTCCCAGAGATACTGAACGGCATGATGCTGACGTGCCTCTGTAGTGCGAATAAAGTCATCATTCGAAATCTCGAGGGTATCCCACAGGTTGGTGAAAAGCGGTGCCTGGGAGTCACACCATTCCTGTGGAGTCATGTCATGGGCGGCCGCTGCCTCCGCGACCTTCTCGCCATGCTCATCCATGCCCGTGAGGAACTTCACATCGTAACCAGCGGCACGGCGGAAACGTGCCTGCACATCAGCGAGAATAGTGCAGTACGCTGTGCCAAGATGAGGCGCAGCATTGACATAGTAAATGGGCGTAGTAATGAAATACGACGGCTTATCTGCCATAGGAAGCTCCTCTGAGGTACGAATCTTGCTCTGCGACGCACAAACACAGTCGCAGGGGCCATTGTACCGCAGCAAGGACCTCTTTTATGACCCAGACAAACTAGCCTGCCGAAACGGAAACAATTCGATCGTAAACTTCCCCGCGTGGCATAGAAAAAGTCTTGGACAGCCGCTTCGCAAGTGC
>URWR01000026.1 GCA_900551595.1 uncultured Coriobacteriaceae bacterium | reverse complement strand
GCCCGTCACCGGCTTTGAGGTCCAGTGTATCGGCGATGCACACATCGGCAACTTCGGCGTCTTCATGAGCCGCACGCGTCACCTCGTCTTTGACATCAACGACTTCGATGAGACAGCTCCCGGCCCTTGGGAGTGGGATCTTATGCGCCTTGTGACCAGTGTCGAAATCTGCGGTCGCGCCCGCAGCTTTTCCAAGGGTGAACGCAAAGATGCCGTGCGCGCCTGCGCCAAACAGTACCGCCGCGCCATGGCCTCCTTTGCCGAGATGGGTGAGATGGACGTCTGGCTCACACACCTCGACGTCGAGAAGACCCTCGACGAAATTGAGCTCGACGGAAAGAAAGGACGAGGTGTCCGTCGTGCCCTTAGGCAGGCTTACGAGAAGGATAGCGTGCGCGCAGCAAACAAGCTGGCCTTGCGCGACGGCGGGCGTCTCCGGTTTGACTCTCGTCCGCCGGAACTGGTTCCGCTCGCAGAGCTTTCCGCTGAACAGGGTTACGACGCGGCGCAGCTCTCCTGTATGCTGCACGATTTGCTCGATGCTTACTTCGAGAGCCTCCCTCGCGACTGCCGCTCCCTTCTCGGCCGCTACCGCCTACGAGATGTGGCACGCAAGGTCGTGGGCGTGGGCTCGGTGGGCAGACGTGCCTGGATCGCCCTGCTCACCGGACGCGACGATGACGATCCACTGATCCTGCAGATCAAAGAGGCTGAGGAGTCCGTCGTGGAGCACTATTGGCGTCCGAGCGGCTTTGCATCGCACAGCGAGCGCGTGGTGGAGGGCCAGCGCCTCGTGCAGTCCACGAGCGACTTCCTGCTGGGATGGACCTCGACCGCGGCGGTCAACGGCACGGCGCGCGACTACTACGTGCGCCAGCTCTGGAACGGCAAGGGATCGATCGACCTTGCCGCGCTCGACCCAGAGAGCCTCGAGAACACCGCACGCCTCTGTGCGTGGTCTCTCGCGCACGCGCACGCCCGTACCGGAGATGAGATAGCTATTGCCAGTTATCTCGATGATGGACATACCCTCGAAGACGCCATGTGGGACTTTGCCCGCTCTTATGCCGATCAGAATGAGGCCGACTACCAGGCGTTTTGTAAGCGCTTCCTCCCTGGGGAGACCACCTAGACAACCAGGAGTCTTGAGGTGCATCTCCGTGAGACCCTCTGTCACCAAGGCGAGAAATCACGGCATAACGTTGTAGAAACGAGCATGCTTAAAAGCTAAACCTAAAAAATACCTAGAGCACAATATCCGGATCGAGAGAATCTGCTGATGCACGCATCTCGTGGGCAAGTGCCAAGTACACCTCAAGACGAGATTGTGGTAACACACCCTCATCAACAAGTTTTCTAACCACACAGCCCGGCTCATGCGTATGAGTACAATCGCGAAAACGGCAATTCGATGCCGCCTCGGCAATCTCCGGAAAGACCAGTTCAAGTCCCCGCTCATGGCCTACGAGAGGAAGACTTCTCAAACCGGGTTCATCAACAATAATTCCTGCATGAGGCAGAGAAACCATACGTCGAGCCACAGTAGTATGACGGCCTGAGTCATCGGAAGTGCGCACTGTCCCGGTTGCAAGTGTCTCTCTACCCAAAAGCCGATTGAGCAGCGATGATTTCCCCGCACCAGACTCCCCCAGAACAATTCCTACTGTCCCAGCCGGTACAAGAGCACGAACCTCTTCCAATCCCCACGGCAAACCAAGCTTGCTGGCTGCTTTTTGCGCCTGCTCGGCGTTTGGCTTTTGCGGATCAGCCGTCAGAACAAGAGGGCAGGTATCTTCTAATACTTCACGTATACACGAAATGTCTCGACTAAGACTTTGGCTCGTAGCTCGATCCACTTTTGTCAATATAAGAGCAAAGCGCGCTCCACAATCTGCAGCAACTACAGCAGAACGAGCAATCCTATTACACGAAACTGGACGATCGCTCAATTGCTGCACAACCAAAACGATATCTATGTTGGCAGCAAGCGTCTGTCGCTCTCCTCTTGATGACCCTCTCCAACGAGCAATATCGTTTTCACGAGGCAGAATGCCCTCGATAAGACCCATATCATGCCCATGCGGAAGACGTGCGCACACCCAATCTCCCACCGCAGCACGCGCCGGTATACCAGCATCTAGGCCAGCCTTTGTAAGACGGGTGGCAAATTCGGCTCGAAAAAGACTTGTTTTGCTGAGTACTGCCGGGAACCCTCTATCAAGTCGCACCACACAGCCGATGACTAACTCTTCACGAGGTGTTCCCAACGCTTCACCTTGTTCACATATTTTTTCAAATGCTTCTGCTTGTCGTGCACTATATGAAAGCTCTGAAAACGAGGGAACTTCATCAAGTGAAGAAAGTTCAGGCAACTCAGCTGTCCCACGCTGCTCAGAAGTATCGTGAACATGTTGTCGCTTTTTACGCGCTCGTCTTAGATCTCTTTTTTGTGCGGCTCGCTTGCCCACATGATTCCCTTCGGCAGCATTTCGAACTCATGCTTTTAGACTATCAAAAAGAGGTGTTTATCAGCAGATTATTCGCTATGAACCCAACAGACCTGGATAGCCCAGAATGGTTGTCGCTGGTGATCCATCATCGGTACAATCTGCCGAAGCTACGACAACACCATCCTTATAAAACGTGATGGGAGTAACTGTTATTCCTGCGCCTTCCCAATAGTATGGAGAGCCTATTTCATAGGTAATAGACGGATCATCAGGAACTCCAAGCTCTGCTCGAGCAGTTTGCACAAAGCTCGACTCGGTGGATTCCGGAGTTGTATCTGTTGAAGTTTCTTCTCCCGAAGCTGATTCAGAATCAGTAGAGGGCGCTGGCTCTTCAACAGCGCTTTCATACGCCTGAGAAGTAGCGTCCGAAAGAGAGGTTATAGTCTCTTCCTCTACACCTAAATCACCAGCCGCGGTTGTTGCTTCATCAAGAAGTGCATCGAAATCCTCGGATGAAAGATCTGCGAGATTTATAGGATTAAGTGTGATTGCCACTTCATAAGATTCTTCATCCGGATGAACTTCTAAAGAGTAGGACTCTTGTTCTGCCTGATAAAGCACTCCCGACTGCGTAAGTGGGGATGCCTCTATTGCTAGTTCATATGAACCAGGCGCAAGGTCAATCTCATCAGAGAGCCCAACCCCCACTGTTTCTGAAACATCTTCACCATCGCTAGTTGTTCCGCTAATGGAGAGTGGGATAGGGGTACCCGTATCATGATCATAACCATCAGCAGTAATTTCAACGGAAACTACTCTTTCTTCCAACTCGCTTGTATCGGTAGCACTATCGCCTGAGTGAGAAACACACCAAGTTATGGCAATGCCAGAAACGACCACGATAAGACAGAGAATTACAACTAAGGCAATTCTTACCTTGCCATGAGCTGATTTCTGAGAGTCTTCGTTCTGAGAAAGCTCCTGGTTTAAAGGAGTTCCGTCATAAGGGCAGAAGTTCCTTTGCCCTTGTATTTCTCTGCCACATTTCGGACACTTCATCTTTCAGACTCCTCACAAGCGATTAAACGCCATTGTATGACTGATAGTCGCTTTTTTGAAATGCAAAAACGGGATCCGGCGTCATGCCAGATCCCGTTTTTTTGACTCACAGACCTTTATGGTCTTTTGAAATCGTTAGGCTAGCTAACCTTAAGCCTTGTTTTTCTCCACGGCACGCATGATGGCCTTGTAGACCTCCATGATAGGAATGATAAGGAAGGCCAGCAGCAAAGCTACGCCAAGAGCCTCAATCTTAAGCACCTGGTGGTCGCCAACCATAAAGCCAAATGCTTGGGCCAGCGGGTCAACCTCAACAACTACTACCGTAAGAATGAGTGCCAGAAGAGCTGCACCCCAGAGCCATTTGTTCTGCTTCTTCATTGAGAAGAGCGAAGCACGGCGACTACGCATATTGAAGGAATGGAAGATTTCGACCATGGAAAGCGTAATGAAGGCCATCGTTACGCCTTCTGTATCGGGCACACCGTCAACCAGCTGAGCAATATTGATGCCGCCATTGTGGAACCACATACCTGCAAAGAACGAAGCGAGAACCAGAAGCGTAATAACAACACCCTGGAAAACAATATCAATGCCCATGCCACCAGCAAAAACACCATCTGAAGAGGCGCGAGGCTTACGCTTCATGACATCGCCTTCGGCATCTTCCATGCCAAGCGCCAATGCCGGGAAGCAGTCGGTGATGAGGTTAATCCAAAGCAGCTGAACTGGCTGGAAAATAGTAAAGCCAATCAAAGTTGCTATGAAGACCGACAGCACCTCAGCAATGTTTGCAGAAAGAAGGAACTGGATAACCTTGCGGATATTGTCGTAGATACGACGGCCTTCTTCGACAGCACCAATAATGGTGGCAAAGTTGTCGTCAGCCAAAACCATGTCGGCAACATTCTTTGTTACATCGGTACCGGTAATACCCATGCCAATACCAATATCAGCACGCTTAATGGAAGGTGCGTCATTTACACCGTCGCCGGTCATGGCAACAACCATGCCGCGTGCTTTCCAAGCATCAACGATGCGAGCTTTGTGCTCTGGCTGAACACGTGCATACACGCTGTACTGCGTAACTTGCTCAGCAAAGTCCTCATCAGAGATCTTATCAAGTTGAGCACCTGTAATAGCATGCCCAGCTTCTTTGACAATGCCGAGTTCCTTAGCAATAGCAACGGCGGTATCAATATGGTCGCCCGTAATCATAATCGGACGAATACCAGCTTGCTTTGCCTCGACAATAGCTTGGGTAACTTCAGGACGAACCGGATCGATCATGCCTGAGAGGCCACAGAAAACAAGATCATGCTCGAGAGCTTCAGGGCGGCAGTCATCAGGAATTGCCGTATGGGTACGACTTGCAAGCGCAAGAACACGCAGAGCATTGTCGGCCATTGCCTTGTTAGCGCTAAGAATTGCTTGACGCTTCTCATCAGTCATAGGAACGATCTGATCGCCGTCATAACAATGTGTGCATAAGGCAATTACAACATCGGGAGCGCCCTTGGTGTATTGCTCGAATGTACCATCTGCCTCTTCAACGATAACCGACATCATCTTACGGCCAGAATCGAAGGGGGCTTCACCAACTCGTGGATGTTCAACCTCGAGACCTGTCATTCCGGCCTTGGCAGCATCATTGACAAGTGCGCACTCAGTAGGCTCGCCGATAGCTTCTCCTGCCTCTGCATCCCACTTGGCGTCAGAGCACAAAGCCATACCTGCGAGGAACTTCTCCTCGGGAGCCGCAAGCTCATGACGAACAACTGTCATCTTATTCTGAGTGAGCGTACCGGTCTTATCGGAGCAAATAATCTGCGTGCAACCAAGAGTCTCTACTGCCGTAAGCTTACGAATAATGGCCTGACGGCGAGACATCTTTGTAACACCCATCGAAAGCACGATGGTAACAACAGCAACCAAACCCTCTGGAATAGCAGCTACTGCCAGCGATACCGCAACCATAAAGGTGTCGAGGATAAGACTTGGGTTGCTTGTCATCTCGTTACCGTGGCGGAGGAAGTCAACTGCAAAAATAACAACGCAGATTACCAACACCATGACGGTAAGAATACGCGAAAGCTGCGCAAGCTTAATCTGAAGTGGCGTAAGTTCTTTTTTGGCAGTAGAAAGGGCGTCGGCAATCTTGCCCATCTCAGTTTTCATACCAGTGGCAACAACAACCGCTCGACCACGACCGTACACCACCGTCGAACCCATGTAGCACATATTCTTACGATCGCCGAGAGGCACATCGTCTGCATCAGAAGCGAGTTTAATCGGATCTGAGTTCTTCTCTACGGGCACAGACTCACCTGTAAGAGCAGCCTCCTCGATCTTCATGCTGGCGCTCTCAAGAACACGACAGTCTGCAGGCACTGAATCTCCTGCTTCAAGCAAGATGATGTCACCTGGGACCAAATCTGCAGAAGGCAAGTGAATAAGCTTGCCATCGCGGATAACCTTGGACTGGGCCGCACTCATCTCTTGAAGCGCTTCAAGAGCCTGCTCACTCTTAGCTTCCTGTACTACGCCAAGAACAGCATTAATGATAACTACGACCATAATGATGATGACATCGGCCCACTCAGGTTCACCCTGAATCATGCCTGTCACAGCAGAGATAATGGCCGCAACAATAAGCATGATGACCATAGGGTCAAGCATCTGCTCAAAGAAACGAATCCACAGCGGTGTTTTCTTTTCTTCGTCAAGCTTATTGGGACCGAATTTCTCCAACTCTTGCTGAGCCTGGTGAGCCGACAAGCCAGATTCTTCATCTGTGCCAAGCTCATTTAGCACCGATTTACTAGTTGCTAAATACTCTTTCACCTAATCTCCTCCTGGGTTGTATCTGTTCAGCAGATTGACGCCCGATAGTAATTCCCCCAGGAGGGGCAAGGGCTCGCCAAGGCTGCCATGCTGAACAGCCTACCGTGTAAGGCGAATTTTACCCGAAACTGGTACTTCTAACATATCCTTGCATTGGGAATACATCTATATATGGGTTTTTAGTAATCAGCTCTACCCTAGAAGTTAACTTTCTTTAAGTTCTAAGTAGCTACAATGTAAGTTGGAAACGTACTGGATTATTAACTTCACCAGGTTATATACCGCATATGCGGAGCGTTAATGCAAAGGAGCG
Organism: uncultured Coriobacteriaceae bacterium; assembly: GCA_900551595.1. Classification (GTDB taxonomy): domain Bacteria; phylum Actinomycetota; class Coriobacteriia; order Coriobacteriales; family Atopobiaceae; genus Coprovicinus; species Coprovicinus avistercoris. The sequence continues at coordinate 7,572 of URWR01000026.1, read as the reverse complement.
CATCATGAAGATTCTATTTTACGGTACTAAAAGTTATGACCAGATTTCTTTTGACCGAGCTCTTGCAGATTATCCCACTATCAAGATCGACTACATTGATACCGAACTGACACCCATGACAGCATCTCTTGCTCGTGGTTACGATGCAGTATGTGCATTTGTTAACTCTGATATTTCCGCATTGACGCTTGAGATCCTCCGTGGCTTTGGCATTGGCCTTATTCTCATGCGTTGTGCTGGCTTTGATGCGGTAAACGTTGATTTTGCAAAGACACTTGGCATGAGGGTTGTACGCGTACCTGCCTATTCTCCAGAAGCCATCGCCGAGCATGCTATGGGCCTCGCTCTGTGCGCCAACCGCCGAATCCATAAGGGATATATTCGTGTGCGCGAAAACGATTTTGATCTCTCCGGCCTGGTCGGAGAAACACTCTATGGCAAGACAGCCGGCATTATCGGTACCGGCCGCATTGGTGCAGCACTGTGCCGTATCTGCAAAGGTTTTGGTATGACCGTTTTGGGAAGCGATCTGTATCCCAACCAAAAACTTATTGATGAAGAGCATGTAATTGATGAATATGTCGACTACGACGAACTCTATCGTCGCAGTGACCTCATCTCACTCCATGCCTTTTTAAATGAAGAAAGTCATCACATGATCAACGATGAGTCCATTGCAAAGATGAAAGATGGCGTCATCTTCATTAACACTGGACGCGGTGGACTGGTTGATACTGAGGCTCTTATCCGCGGCATTATTTCGGGAAAGATTGGCGCTGCAGGTCTCGATGTTTACGACGAGGAAGGCCCCAACGTTTATCAGAACCGTTCCGATCAGGTAATCGATTCTATTACGGCACGTCTGTGCTCATTCCCCAATGTTGTTATGACTAGCCATCAGGCATTCTTTACTCATGAGGCTCTTCATGAGATTGCTCAAGTTACCCTTGAAAATGCTCATGCATATGAACTTGGAGAAGATTTCATCGAGAAGAGCGTTGTTTGCTAACAGCTCTGTAATAACGTCTTTCTAAAGAACCTGGGCGCACCGTATGATGCGCCCAGTATTTTTTTAGCGCTCGCAGAGCCAGTAGCAAGCTGTAAAGGGAGCTACTTCTGATCCCCCACCAAAGTCATGCTCTTTACCAGTGATGAGTTCTTGCGCTTTACCACAACCAGCATCGAAGTGGAAAACCTGTGCCGTATCACTGGCATTAATGGCAACAATTAGACGCTCGTGCTCACTTGTACGCTGGAAAATAAGATGTTGGGGACCAACTGCAATCTGACGATAATCCCCCCAAGCCAAAGCTTCTTGACCCGTATGGCCTTCATGTCTTATTGCGGCCAGCTGAGCAATGTAATCTGTCAGATCATTCCATTCTGGATGCTCAAAAGCAGGACGTATTTCGTGATCGCCGAAGTTTTGCTCTCCCTCTACACCCCACTCGCTGCCGTAATACACGCATGGAACGCCGCACATTGCAAAGAGAAGGCCATACAGCGCACGAAGTTGACGCTTATCATTGAGGCGTGTTGCTATTCTCGGCACATCGTGGTTATCAACAAAGTTAAGCAGGTGAGCACCTGTATAGAGATCCCACGGCTCACTTCCCGATTGCCTATTAAGCGCATAGGCGATCTCATGCATGTTGGCCTCATTCATGCTCGACCATAGACCCTTATACGCTTCGTAATTTGTAACCGAATGGCAAGCGCGATCACCCATCCACTGGTTATAATCTCCGAACATTGTTTCTCCTACGAGGACAAACGGGTCTTGGCGCTCTTCACTGATGCTATTTGCAACATCGCGCAAATAAGAGAGAAAACCTCTATCAAGACAATAGGCAACGTCGAGCCTGAGGCCATCTATCCCCAATTCATGTTCCCAATAGCGTATGGTTTCGGCCAGATAGTTATTGAGCGACATGCTTGAATGGTTGAGTTTAATGAGATACGGCACACCTTCCCAGGTAGTGTAAGAAAATCCGTCATGCCACTCAGTATCGCCATCCCACCAAATCTCAAACCAATCGACATACGGAGATTCCTGCCGATGTTCTTTCACATCAAGAAACGCCCAAAAGTTGCGTCCCACATGATTAAAAACACCATCCAACAGCACGCGAATACCCTGCGCATGACACGCTTCCACAACGCGCCGTAAATCATCCATAGTGCCCAAGCGCCTATCTACCATGCGATAGTCCGCTGTATCATAGCCATGTGTAGAACTTTCAAACACTGGGTTAAGAATGAGGCAAGTCACACCGAGCTTTGCCATATGCTCAATCCACCCATGATCAATAAGTTGAAGCAACCGTGGATTTGGTTCAGAGACAAAATCGTTCTCATAAGGTGCCCCTGTCAGTCCTAATGGATAAATCTGATAAATTACCGAATTTTCGTACCAACTCATCCTTATTTCTCCTTTGTAGAGCTAATCTGTGGCACGCAAGCACCAATCTAGTTCATACCACTATGAGGTGTTTTATTACGTTTCCGATAGGAACTTGCAAAATCGCATGCGAAGCAACCGTCGGCGGTTAAAATAGCGCCAATAGCAGAACTTGAGAAGCTATTACATGGTTCTCCTAAGAGAGTCAATCAAGTAAAGAGGACCAGTCAAGCGTAGAAAGGACGATTCGTGACTTTCAAGAAGACAAAAATCGTATGCACCATGGGTCCAGCAACTGAAGATGAGAATGTCCTGAGGGAGCTCATTAAGGCGGGCATGAATGTCGCTCGTTTTAACTTCTCTCATGGAAGCCATGAGTATCATCGTGCTGGCGTCGAGCGAGTTCGTCGTATTTCTGAGGAGCTTGGTATTCCAGTAGCAATTCTTTTGGATACCAAGGGTCCTGAGATCCGTACAGGCGAGCTTGAAGACCACCAGAAGGTTACGCTTACAACTGGTGATGAGGTTGTCATTACCACCGATGATTGCATCGGTACTGCTAAGCGTTTCTCTCTTGATTACAAGGCACTTCCTTCTGAGGTTGAGAAGGGCTCTGTCATCCTTATTGATGACGGCCTTATCGGTCTTGAGGTTCAGAGCGTTGATGGTAACGATATGCACTGCCTTGTTACCAATGGTGGCGAGCTCGGCGAGAAGAAGGGCGTGAACGTCCCCAACGTTAATGTTGGTCTTCCTGCTGTCACCGCTCAGGACCGCGCTGACATTATGTTTGGTTGCGAGCTTGGCATTGACGCTATCGCCGCTTCCTTCATTCGCGATGCCGCTGGCGTTCAAGAGATTCGTGCTATCTGCGCCGAGATGGGTGCTGAGCGCGTCTCCGTCTACTCCAAGATTGAGTGCGCCCAGGGCGTAAACAACTTCGATGAGATCCTTGAGGCTTCTTCAGGCATTATGGTTGCTCGTGGCGACCTTGGCGTAGAAGTTCCTGCAGCTGAGGTTCCTCACATTCAGAAGCAGATTATTCGCAAGTGCAACAGAGCTTACAAGCCAGTTATTACTGCTACGCAGATGCTTGACTCTATGATTCGTAATCCTCGTCCGACGCGCGCTGAGGTTAACGACGTTGCTAACGCCATCTATGACGGTACTGACTGTGTCATGCTTTCTGGCGAGACCGCTGCTGGTAAGTACCCTGTTGAGGCCGTTAAGACTATGGCTGCCATCTGCCTTGAAAGTGAGAAGTATCTTGAGGAGCGCACCGAGTACTTCGATCGTGGCGGCGTGAAAAATGTAAATGGCGCTATTGGTTTTGCCGCCGTTACCACAGCCGAGCGTGTTGGCGCAAAGTGCATCCTTGCTCCGACCACCTCTGGCCGTACTGCACGCTTGATCTCTGACTTCCGTCCGCGCCTTCCTCTGGTTGCGTTCTCTCCTATGGAGAAGTCCATTCGCAAGTGCTGCTTCTACTGGGGCGTCCAGTGCTACGAGTCCACAATGATGCCTTCGCTTAATGCCACCATTAAAGATGCCCTGCGTCTGGCCAAAGAGCATGGCGTTGTTGAACCTGGCGACTTAGTTGTTGTAACTGCTGGTGATCCTGGTACTTCCCCCACTCAGGGTGACTACACCACTTCTACCAACATGATTATGGTTTGCCAGATCCAGTAAGCATTAACCTACTTTAAGTGGTAACCGCGTTATCTCTTTGAGATGGCGCGGTTATTTTTTTATAAAGCTGAATAAGCCAATTGTCCCAATTATGGTATTCTTGCTCGTTAGTAGCATTATGTTGTTCCTCTTTAGGAGGTAGTGTGACCGACCAAAACCATTCTCTGATGTTTAGCAAAGGTCGCGGAGTAACATCACTTGGCAATCGAGTTTTAAAGATAGTTCCCAGCAAGCAGACGGGTCCTACCTCTAATCCTAAAATTACAACTGGTGTCAATCGCAAGAATCTTTCTGAGTCATCAATTCGCATCATTGCAACACCGACACCAACTGCCATTAATACCTTTTTCTACATTCAAAGGATTGGCTATTACGAGACTGTTCCTCCGTTTTCTCGTAATGCTCCAGGCCTTGACGCCTACAACATCTTCTTTACGGTAGCCGGTACTGGCACCTTTAAGTACATGGGCGAAGAATATGTCCAGCGCAAAGGTGATATTGTTTGGTTCGACTGTAAAAAGAAGTATTCTATCGCCGCACTTGATAAAGGCTGGAGCTACTACTGGCTCCAATTCAACGGTAATTCTGCACGCGGCTATTACAAGGAATACACCAAACGCGGTGATAATTTCACCAATGTCTCGAGCGAGCTCAATACGTATCGCTCAATTTTTGAGAGACTCATTGAGCTCTCTCAGGCAACTTCCATACGAAGAGAGATCCTTGTAAACGATGCTCTTGTCCACATGATGACTATTCTGCTCGAGAACCGCGTTGATTCGAGCCTCACACTCAATTCTGTTCCAGAATACATTCGTGAGACTGTAGATTACTTAAACTGGCATTACACGGATAAGACACCTCTTACAGAGTTGGCCTCTAATGTTGGTGTAAGCAAGTTTCATCTATCCCGCAGTTTTAAGCGGTATGTTGGCGTAACTATTGGACAATACGTTATGGCAAATCGCCTTCGTTATGCTCGCGACCTTCTGAAATATACCGACAAACCTATAAGACAAGTCGCACAAATGTGCGGTATACCACAACCCTCACACTTTACCGCCATGTTTAAAGAGGCTGAAGGCGTTACTCCTTTGTCATATCGTAAGCATTGGGAAGAGACGGGCTATTACGAAACCGAGGAGCCCACACCCTAAAGCCCTCATTAGCAATACACGATCTGTATCACAAATCAGATTATTACTTCATAGCAAAAAGGAGGTATCGACCAAGTCGACACCTCCTTTTAATTACAAGCTTATAGTTGTAAAACTTAGCCGCGCTTGTCCTGATGCATCTTAGCGAGAACCTCAAGCTCCTCTGCAGGAAGATCGCACTGAGCATTCGGGAACAGGGTCTTACGAATGTAGTAAACCTGAAGCAGCATCTCAACGGACATGATACGGCTGTAAGCCTCAAGAGGAGTAGAGCCAACAGCGAGAACACCATGGTTCTGCAGGAAGACTACATCATAGTCCTGGATGTACTTCGGGAGCTCAGCAATGATGTCAGGAGAGCCAGGAGTACCATACTTGAGGCAAGGAACCTTACCAAAGAGAATCTGGAACTCAGGAGATGCAGGGTCATCATAGGCCATGTTAGCCTGAGCAAAAGCGGTGCAGTATGGAGCGTGGCAGTGTACAACGGACTCAACGTCGTCACGCAGGGTATAGCAAATGGTATGCATAGGAGTCTCAGAAGTCGGAGCAAGCTCGCCCTCGAGAACCTTGCCGTCCATATCAACACAAATGATCTTGCCCTCGGTCAGAAGCTCCTTGGAGTTGCCAGAAGGAGTCTCATAAACCTTGTTGCCCTTCCTTACGGAAATGTTGCCCTCGTAAGTACCAACAAGGCCCTTACGGTTCATCATCTGAGCAACCTCGACGATTTGACGCTTAATCTCATAATCGGGGACGTTGTCGTAACCTGCCATCTTGCTTCCTCTCTCGCTTCTAGCGACTACGAACGTGACTTCACTATAACGTTTCAGACGTGTTTCAAATGTTCTCGATATTGCTATAAATAATCAAATATTGCCCTCCTACTATTCTAGGACAGTATCTATCACGAATTGCCAAATCTCTACTCTTAACTGGTTGTTTATAGAGATAACAATCGCTTTATAGAAGCAAACAGATTTATATGTATCCATCTCATGTTGCTCGTTGTTTATCTATAAACAAGGACCCGCCTCCAAATGGAGACGGGTCCCGCTTGATGGATGAGAGAGTATTGCGAGCAAGCCAAACCGCAAGCAGATGCTTTAGAGGCCGAGCTCCTTCTTGATCTCGACATTGCGCTTTGCCATGTGCTTGTAGAGAAGCACGAAGAGCGCAAGCCAGACAATGAGCAGCACAATCGCGACAACGTGACCAGAGAGGCCGTTGACGAGAACCCAACGGAAGTCGGGGCACTCCATGGTGGACCAAGTAATGGAGGGGTTCTCGCCCATGCCAGCGAGCGAGTCGGGCGACCAAGTCTGGGCCAGACGTGTGCAGTAGCCAGCGAAGGAAGAACCAACCATCAGGTACACCGGGGTGGCGATGATACCAAGAATGAGCATCTTGATGAGGTTGCCACCGGTGAGGAGCAGTGCAGGTACGGCGCAGCAGGTGTTGATGATACCAGCGAACGGAAGGACCGTGTTGCCGATAGGAGCAAGAACAACTGCGAAGATAAGCTCGACAGGAATGAGCAGGATGGTGAGAACCCAGAGCTCGTTCGAGCCAGCAACGATAGGCCAGTCAAGGCCGATGTAAAGCTCACGGCCGTCCTGGAACTTAGCCTTCATCCAGTCACCCACAGCGTCGGAGATCGGCGAAAGGGCCTGCATGAAGAGCTTGGAGACCATCGGGAAGAGGACCATTGCGGTAGCGGCCTGGATACCGAGGGTCAGAGCAGTCTGGAGCTCGCCATAAGCGATAGCGCCAAGGACGATACCAATGATGAGGCCCATTACGGAGTTCTCACCAAAGATACCAAAGTGATCGCGGAGCCACTTAGCGTCAACATTGTTGTTCTGAATGGCAGGGATCTTCTCGAGGATGAGCTCAAACGGGAACATAAGAACGGCGGTGAAGGTCATGGAGTGTGGAACCGTTACGCCAGGGATGCCCGTGATCTTCTCAATTGAAGGAGCCCACATATCGCCGATCTTGATACCAAGAGCGGCCATAAGGCCAGCACCAACAAATGCAAGAACCATTGCAACGGTGGTGCCCATGCCAGCCTCTTCGCAAGCATAGTTGATAAGAACGGCGGTGAACAGAAGGTTCCAGACGTTCCAAAGGTCAACATTAAGAGTGCTGGTCTTGTTGGTCACCAACAGGATGATGTTGATGACGATAAGAAGCGGGAAGCACAGAACGCCGAAAGGCCAAGCCCAAGCAATAGCGGACATTGCAGGCCAACCAGTGTCGACGGTGGTGAGGGCAAGGCCGGTCTTGTCAGCAAGGCCCTCAGCGGCAGGCCGTATTTTGGTG
>URWR01000025.1 GCA_900551595.1 uncultured Coriobacteriaceae bacterium | reverse complement strand
CTTGAGCTGTTCGACAGAAGCTTCGGGAAGAGAAGTTATTGAAGCGGTGGAGAAACTGGTGGCTGATGTCGCCGAAGAATATGGCATCGAGAGCGCCGTGGCGGTTTCACGTGCAAAATCATATGTCATCGATAGGGCGTCAGCTGCGGATGATGTGACACCGGCCGAGGTGGGTCGAGAAGTGTTCCAGGATAACCCTGCAATGGTCGAGCGATATGAACAACGCTTAGAGGAGCGTGCGTATACCGACGAACTGCCAGCTCGTGTGAGCGTGCGCAAAGGTGTGGCCACACGCCTGGCAAAGAAACACCGTATACGAACGGATACAGGCATTGAAGTGAGTTTTCCTTCAGAATATGCCGCTTCATCGGACTATATTGAATTTGGAAAAGATGAAACCGGCAAAATAACAATCGAACTCAAGAATATTGGGCGTATTGAGAATCGCTGAGAAATACTTTGGTGATTTATATTGCGAGAGGAGAAGCATGAGCGAAGCAAAGTATCACGAGCACTATATGTGGAGCTTGCATGCTGATAAGAGCAAGGTATTTGGCGTGCTCAATCTACCTGTGGAAGGTGAAGACTTCAGACAGGGATTTGAGTTTCCAGTTGTAGTGTGTGGCCATGATATCCATGCTGATAATACGCAGCTTAAAGTTGTTACAGATACGTTAGCTTCTTCCCGTATTGTCAGTTATGCAATTGATTTACGCGGTGGCGGAGACAGTGTAAAAAGCGATCAGATGGCTGATGGCAGTGAAGCTACGGTCAAAACTGCTGCAGATGACCTTGCTTGCGCAGCTGATCTCATGCTGAGTGAACCTTTCTGCGACAAAGCGGAATTATTCCTTTGCGGGTGCGGTCTTTCTGCTGAAGCAGCTCTCACGGAAGCTAATCGCAATCAAGCAAAGTATCGTGGCGTTATTGTGCTAGATGCTCCGGAACAAACATCTCACGCTCCTGAAGGTATGGCAGTGCTCCACGCGAGTTTACGTGATTCTCAGATTTCTGAGAAAGTTCGAGATTTTGTTAACGACGTTATTCGAAACCGCTGGAAGCAAGCGTAAAGGAGATAAAGGTGCAGCAGAGTCGTTTTGTACAAGACAGCGATATTCGTATTGAGCATGATTCTATGGGCGAAGTACAGGTGCCTGCAAAAGCACTCTGGGGAGCACAGACGCAGCGTTCTTATGAAAATTTCCCCATCGGGTCTGAGACTATGCCACCTGAAATCATCCAGGCTTTTGCCATTCTCAAAAAGGCTGCTGCACGAGCAAATTGTCAACTTGGATGTATTACTTCCGAGCAGGCATCGGCTATTGAACAAGCTTGTGACGATATTCTCGCCGGTGTATACAATGATCAATTCCCACTAAAAGTGTGGCAAACAGGCTCTGGTACCCAAACCAATATGAATGTAAATGAAGTGATTGCTCATATTGGTAATCGTGCCCTAGGCAAAGAATTATTACATCCCAACGATACGGTTAATCGCTCTCAGTCTTCAAACGATACGTTTCCTACGGCTCTGCACATTGCAGCCGCATGTATGGTGAGCGATCAGCTTATACCTGCACTTGCACATTTTGTGACAACCTTGCATACAATTGAGAAGAAAAATGAAGGCATCATAAAGAGTGGCCGCACGCATTTACAAGATGCTGTACCTATAGCTTTTTCTCAAGAAATAGCTGGTTGGCGCGGTCTTGTTGAAAACGCAATAGCAGAGCTTGAAGCTGCTATGCCAAATGTTATGCGCTTAGCTTTAGGAGGTACTGCGGTAGGAACAGGCCTCAATGCTCCGAAAGGGTTTGCCGAGGCGGCTGCCCGGGAGGTAGCAGAGCTTACCGGTAAAGCATTTTGCTCTGATCCTAATAAATTTGCTGCACTCACCGGGAAAGATGCTCTCGTTTTTGCTCATGGAGCTGTAAAAGCTGCTGCGGCAAACATGATGAAAATCGCAAATGATATTCGCTGGCTTGCATCAGGCCCCCGTCTTGGTTTAGGTGAAATTACTATTCCAGCTAATGAGCCTGGCAGTTCAATAATGCCGGGAAAGGTAAATCCTACTCAGTGCGAAGCGGTAACCATGGTGTCTGTTCAGGTAATGGGCAATGATGTCGCTATTGGTTTTGCTGCAAGCCAAGGAAACTTTGAGCTCAATGTCTTTATGCCGGTTATTGCATATAACTTCTGTCAATCAGTTCGTTTGCTGACCGATGTTGTGAAGTCATTTGAAGATCGTTGTGTCAAAGGCATTGAAGCAAACCGTTCACGCATGAAAGACAACCTCAACAACTCACTCATGCTCGTTACGTGTTTAAATCCCTATATTGGCTATGAGCACGCTGCAGAAGTTGCTAAACGTGCATACGCTCACAATGAAAGCCTTCGTGAAGCTTGCGTGGCGCTTGGATATCTTTCTGCAGAGCAATTTGATGAGATCTTTACGCCAGAGGAGATGGTCTAATGGACAACACAAGTGCAAGGAGCATGGAGCTTCATGAGCAGCTCCATGGCAAGATTGAAGTTATTTCTCGTGCTGAGGCAGAAACTGCCGATGATCTTGCCATTCTATATACCCCTGGCGTCGCAGAGCCCTGCCGCGCTATTCAGCGGGACTATAAACGTTCTTGGGATCTTACACGTCGCGGTAATCTTGTTGCAGTCATTACCGATGGAACTGCAGTTTTGGGCCTTGGAGACATTGGCCCTGCTGCTGGAATGCCTGTCATGGAGGGAAAATGCCTTCTCTTCAAAGAGTTTGGTGATGTAGATGCATTTCCACTTTGTGTTGACACGCATGATGTAGATGAATTTGTTCGGACGGTCTATCTCATCTCAAAGAGTTTTGGTGGTATCAATCTTGAAGATATTGCTGCACCTCGTTGCTTTGAGATTGAGAAGCGCTTGCGTGAGCTTTGTGATATTCCGGTCTTTCATGACGATCAGCATGGAACGGCTATTGTCACTGCAGCAGGGCTTATCAATGCAGCAAAACTAACTGGTCGTGAAATGGGTTCCATGCGCATTGTTATGTCAGGCGCAGGAGCAGCAGGTCTTGCAATTGCAACACTTCTGACGCACATGGGTTTTGGTGATGTGGTGGTATGCGACCGCAAGGGCGCTATTGTTGAAGGTCGCGAAGGTCTCAACCCTTATAAAGAGCAAGTTGCAAAAATAACTAATCGTGAGCATCGTACAGGAACGCTTGCCGACGTCATGAAAGGTGCCGATGTCTTTTTGGGTGTCTCTCAACCGGGGTTAGTAACCCGTGAAATGGTTGCATCAATGGCCGATGATCCCATTATCTTTGCTATGGCAAATCCGACACCTGAAATTATGCCTGATGAGGCACGTGCTGGAGGTGCTGCAGTAATTGCAACTGGCCGTTCAGATTTTCCGAATCAAATCAATAACGTGCTTGTCTTCCCGGGTATCTTTAAGGGTGCTCTGGCAGCACGAGCCGGACAAATTACAGAAGATATGGAAATTGCGGCAGCACAGGCAATTGCAAGCTTGGTAACGGATGACGAGTTAAGTGCCGATTACATTATTCCTTCGGCGCTCGATAAGACGGTTGCACAAGTTGTGGCTGATGCGGTAAGCAAGCGTGCATAAAGTTGAGGGAAAGATGCCTCAGAGAACGGTTTGTATTTCAAAAGTAGACTGAGATTAACCTGTGGGATACAAACCAGCTCTTCAATAGGACTAATATCGCATGCAATGGTGTGCACCCGCGCGCCATACGCGATTGGCCAATCGCGTCCGCACGAACAAGGAGGCAGGACGATGCCAAGGGTTTATAACTTCTCCGCTGGTCCAGCTGTCCTTCCAGAGGAAGTTCTCAGGAAGGCGGCAGACGAGATGATGGATTTCCACGGCTGTGGTATGTCCGTCATGGAGATGAGTCACCGATCGTCCGTTTTTCGTGGCATTATTGAGCAGGCAGAAGCAGATCTGCGCGAGCTTTTGAACATTCCCGAGAATTACGATGTTATCTTTGTTCAGGGTGGCGATTCACTCCTGTTTGCATCAGTCTTTATGAACCTCGCTCGCAATGGCAAAGCGGATTATATTCTTACGGGTAACTGGGCTAAGAAAGCATTTAAAGAAGCTCAGATTCTCGGTGATGCAGCAGAAATTGCAAGTTCTGCAGATAAGAACTTCAGCTACATTCCTGATTGCTCAGATCTGCCTATTCGTGAAGATACAAGTTACGTCTATATATGTGAGAACAACACTATTTACGGAACTAAGTATCCTGAGCTCCCCAATACTAAGGGCCATACACTCGTAGCGGATCAGAGCTCTATGTTTCTCTCTGAGCCAGTTGACGTTACACGCTATGGACTTATCCATGCAGGTGTGCAGAAAAACGTCGGCCCCGCGGGCGTGCAGATTGTGATTGTTCGCCATGATTTAGTGCCTGAGGATCTGCCTGGTGTGCCCACGATGTTGCGCTTCAAGACGCAAATTGATGCAAACTCACTGTATAACACCCCCAACTGCTGGGGCATTTATGTGTGTGGCTTGGTATTCAAGTGGCTCAAAGAGCGTGGTGGCCTTGATCAGATGCGTGCAGTGAATGAGCACAAGGCTTCACTGCTTTACAACTTCCTTGATGAGTCTGAGCTCTTCTCATCAACCGTAGTGCCACGCGATCGTTCACTCATGAACGTGCCGTTTGTTACCGGCGACAAGGAGCTCGATGCAAAGTTTGTTGCCGAAGCTGAGCAAGCCGGCCTTGTAAACCTTAAGGGTCATCGTACGGTTGGCGGTATGCGTGCATCCATCTACAACGCTATGCCAGTTGCTGGCGTAGAAGCACTCGTTTCGTTTATGAAAAAGTTTGAGCTCGAGAATGGGCGCGCTTAGTGCACCTGGGAAGGACTGATATGTTTAAGGTCCATTGCATGAATAACATATCCAAGGTTGGTACTAATCGCCTTGGAGATCGATACGAGTTCACCAGCGAACTTACAGATGCAAACGCAATCCTTGTGCGTAGCGCTCGTCTGCATGATATTGAGCTACCGAAAGAATTGCTTGCTATTGCACGCGCAGGTGCCGGTGTAAATAATATCCCGCTGGATCGCTGTGCTGAGTCGGGAATTGTGGTGTTTAACACTCCTGGAGCAAATGCAAATGCGGTAAAGGAGCTCGTGCTTTGCGGAATGCTGCTTGCTTGTCGAGATATTATTGGCGGTATCGATTGGGTGCGTGCTAATTCTGACGATCCTGAAGTTGGCAAGAAGGCAGAAAAGGCAAAGAAGCAGTTCGCTGGTTGTGAGCTTGCTGGAAAGACATTGGGTGTTATCGGCTTAGGTGCTATTGGAGCTGCCGTTGCCAATGCAGCTCTTTCATTGGGTATGCGTGTTCTGGGTTATGATCCATATCTTTCTATCAATGCGGCATGGAGTCTGGACCGGAATATTAAGCATGTTACCGATGTAAACGAGCTCTATAGCAACGCTGATTTTATTACGATTCACGTGCCTGCAACCGCCGATACTAAAGGCATGATTGGTGCTGATGAAATTGCACTCATGAAACGCGGTGCGGTGGTGCTTAATTTGGCACGCGATGTTCTTGTTGATGAGCAGGCAATGGCAGAGGCCTTAGATGATGGGCATATTGCGCGCTATGTCACAGACTTTGCTAATCCAGCTTCAACGAATATGCGCAATGCGATTGTGACTCCACACCTCGGTGCTTCTACAGGAGAGGCAGAGGATAATTGCGCCATTATGGCAGTAAACGAACTCAAAGATTATCTTGAGAACGGCAATATTGTTCACTCAGTAAACTTTGGTGCAGTCGATCTTGGACCCATTGCAGCCGATGGTCGCATTGCTGTATTTCACCATAACGCCCAAGGTATGCTCGGCAAGATTACGCAATGTGTTGCTGACTCTGATCTCAACATTGAAAATATGTCCAATAAGAGCCGTGGCGCTTATGCGTATACGCTTATTGAGGTTTCTGGTACTCCTGAGGCTGCCAACACGGTTGTTGAAAAAGTGGCACAGCTTCCTGATGTTATGCGTGTACGAACTATTGCCCGCGTATAAGAGCCTGTAGAAATTCGCTTAACAGAGAAACCCCTCTCACTCGTAAGGGTGAGAGGGGTTTCTTGTAAAGGTAACCTTTAAACCGACCTTTATAAAATTTGTTCCATTCCAATGCGGTATGGAGTAAGACCGCGTGCTTCATAAAATGCTTGAGCTGAAGGATTGCAGCTCCAAACATTAAGCGTAACGTTATAGAAGCCCTGTTCACGAGCAAAGTTGATCACATAGTTATAAAGAGCCGTCCCAACACCACTTCCGCGCAAATCTTCATCCACACAGAGGTCGTCTATATAGAGCGTGCGAATATCAGTGCGAATATTATCGCCAATAATTTGCTGATAAACACAGAAGGCGTAGCCCATAATCTCGCCTTCAGCACCATTATTATCTACAGCAACAAAAATAGGCCGCGTGTCATCAGCAAGTATGTCAAGCAACTCGGAATCGGTGTATTTACGGCCAAGGTTAAACAGATCTGGTCTTCCCTCATGATGGACTGCGTTTACCTGAGATAAAAGCTTGTCAATGCCAGGAAGATCCTCTGGAATAGCTCGACGAATGTTCATAGTTTGAGGATTCATATTGGATCTCCTTTAAGAAAAAAGCGGATAAGATCCGTGCTTATCCGCTTAAGAATGTATGTAAAACAGCTTAGGCTTGTGCTGCCTTGCGGCCTGCATGGAATGCTGCCAAGTTTGCCTCGATGGTTTTAGGCGGAACGCGACGTTTGATTGCATCTTCCCAGACGTCTAGAGGGAAGGGCAAAGCAGTGGAGAGAGCGCCAACAAGCACAACATTCGTTGAGCGAGGCGAACCGAGATCACGGGCAATTTTGCCAGCATTGATAAGGGTGGCATTCATTGTTTCAAGTCGTTTCTCAACATTGTCGGGCATTGAGAACGAACCGATGTTTACTGATACTGGAGTAATCTGCTCATCATTAACAAATAGCCTGCCACCTTCTGCGAGGTAATGATGAGCTCGTAGTGCCTCTACAGCTTCAAATGCAACAATCACATCGGCCATTCCTGGATCGCAGACCATGGTAGAGACATGTTCGCCCATACGAATGACAGTAGAAACAGAACCGCCTCGCTGTGACATGCCGTGGATTTCGGAGACTTTAACGTCGAGACCAGATTCAGTTGCTGCCATTGCAAGCAGATTACCCGCAAGAATGGTTCCTTGTCCGCCCACGCCTACCAAGAGGATGGTACGAGTAGAGGAATCGGTCATGATTACTCACCGTCCTTCTGAATGCAGCCAAATGGGCATGATTGAATACATTGGTCGCAGCCTACGCACATGGTCGGATCAATGGTTGCGTGTCCTTCCGCATCGCGTCCGAGGGCGGGGCATCCAATCTGGATACATACGCCGCAGGCACGACAATCGTGAATGGTCGGAGGCTTTTCAGTAGAGCGATCAATGAGACGACAAGGCGCCTTAAATACGATGACACTCAGGCGTTCTGGATGGCTTGTGGCTTCTTTGAGGGCAGACCGTACGGCTTTGAGATCCTGTGCATCCACGGTAGCAACATCAGAGATGCCCATCGCGCGGCAAAGAGCTTCCAGGTTAAGAGCGACCCCAGAGGGATTGTCCAGTGCGCTTTTACCGCGTGTGGAATCGCTCAGTGTTACGCCATTAACGGGATTGCCTTGTGTACCAGTCATAGCAGTGGTGCGGTTGTCCAAGATGCAGAGGGTACCTGTTCCACCGTTATAGACAGTTCCAAGCAGGCTTGTTATGCCTGAATGAGCAAAGGTTGAATCGCCAATTACTCCCACAACAGGACGGCCCTCGCGTTCAGGTGTGCCGGCAAGCTCCATGCCATGAGCCATGGAGAGTGAAGCACCCATATCAATAACGGCGTGCTCAGCACCATAAGGAGCGACAGCACCAAGGGTATAGCAGCCAATGTCGCCCATAACGATGGCCTTCATGCGACGTAGCTCACAGAAGACCAGACGATGGGGGCAGCCAGGGCAAAATGCAGGTGGGCGAGGGGGCAAATCCTGCTCAACGGGAGCAGAAGGAAGCGCTTCTTCTCCAAAGGCAGAGCGAATAACAGAGGGTTTAAGTTCGCCGCCTCGGGGGAGAGGATGTGCTGGAGGCTCAGACAGTTTAACGCCCATGGCGCGTACCCGAAGGGCGAGATACTCGCTAGCTTCCTCAACGACATAACACGCATCAACTTTTTGAGCAAAAGCGCGAATGCGCTCGGGTGGTAAAGGCCAGGTCAGTCCAAGCTTTAAGGTAGAGGCCTGGGGAAGTGCTTCGCGGACATGTTGATAGACAGCGCCAGCACAGATAATACCAATGGAGGTATCGCGCATCTCTTCTTGGTTAAGATCGGTTGTCTCGGCAAACTCAATGAGCTTATCAGTGCGTTCGTCTGCAACTGAACGGCGTGTAACTGCATTGGCGGGCATCATGACATACTTTTTGATGTCATTTTCGAAAGCGCGAGGATCAGCTGCATGGCGCACGCCTTCACATCGTGTGACCGTACGCGTGTGAGCGATACGCATGGTCTCATGAAGCATTACGGGTACATCGAAGCGCTCAGAAAGATCGAATGACTGACGTGCAAGTTCATATGCTTCCTGAGAATCGGAAGGCTCCAAGCAAGGAATGCGAGCAAAATCAGCGTAGAAACGAGAGTCCTGCTCATTTTGAGAGGAATAGCAGGAGGGGTCGTCGGCAGCGAGAATAACAAGGCCTCCATTTACGCCTGTATTACAGACCGACATAAGTGGATCGGCGGCAACATTAACGCCAACATGTTTCATAGTTACAAGAGCGCGTACGCCACCTATGGCGGCGCCTATGCCAACTTCAAGGGCAACCTTTTCATTTGGTGCCCATTCACAATGCACTTCATTGTGATGAACAAGTGCTTCAAGCGTTTCGGTAGATGGCGTACCTGGATATCCCACTCCAATAGAACACCCAGCTTCCCATACGCCTTCCGCTATGGCTTCGTTGCCGGAAAGCAGCTCCATATCCACGTTATCTCCTCCCTTAAAGACCTCAAGTAAGTTCTAGGCTTGATTCTCTCTGTCCACGAGACCGATAGCTCCATATTTTGCTCGCAGTGCAGGTTTTTCGATTTTGCCAGTCGGGTTGCGAGGTACAGGAGCAAAAATTATGCGGCGCGGACGCTTGTATCTCGGTAGACCCTGACAAAATTCGTTGATCTCTTCCTCAGTAAGTGTGTTTTCAGATTCAGGTTTAGGTTCAATAATGGCACAAGCAATCTCACCAAGGCGATTGTCGGGTACACCAATGACTGCAACATCTTTAATTGCAGGATGCGCTGCAAGATAGTCTTCGATCTGAACAGGATAGAGGTTTTCTCCGCCTGAAATAATGACGTCTTTCTTACGGTCGACAAGCCAGATAAATCCATCTTCATCGCGACGGGCCATGTCGCCCGTAAAGAGCCATCCATCATGAAGAACCTCAGCCGTTGCCTCTGGGTTGTTGTAGTAACAACGCATGACGCCCGGCCCGTTTACTGCAAGTTCTCCAACTGTGCCTTCCTCAACATCTTTCCCATTTTCATCTACGATGCGAACCTTCCAATGCCAGCCGGGGATACCGATGGCGCCAACATGGTCGATATTATCGACACCCAAATGGACGCAGCCAGGCCCCGTTGATTCCGAAAGGCCATAATTGGTGTCGTATTGGTGATGAGGAAAGATGTGCATCCAACGGCGAACGAGACTTTTAGGAACAGGTTGTGCGCCTATGTGCATGAGACGCCACTGGCTCAGTTGGTAATCTGCCAGATCAACATCTTTATTTTCAATTGCAAGCAATACATCTTGTGCCCAGGGCACCAGCAGCCAAACAATCGTACATTTTTCGTCGGATATAGTGCTGAGGATTGTTTGAGGTTTTACGCCGCGCAACAGCACTGCCTTGCCGCCAACAAAGAGGCTTCCCAACCAGTGCATAAAGGCACCTGTGTGATAGAGCGGCGGAATGCAGAGAAAGACATCTTCATGTGTTTGACTGTGGTGATGCTGCTCCATTTCAGCAGCCTGCGTAAGCGAACGATGGGCATGCAAAATCGCCTTAGGGAAGCCTGTCGTACCACTTGAAAAGTAAATAGCTGCATCTTCATCTTCGCTCAAAGGAATGTGCGGGTCAGTGCTTGCACACAGAGCGGTGAGAAGGTGATAATTTTCTGCAAACGTAGGGCAATCTTCACCAACATAGAGCAGAAGACGACCGCGGCTCACGGCAGGCTCTATATTTTCAATTCTGCCGGTGAATTCTGGACCAAAAACAAGAACATCCACATCTGCCTCGTTGAGACAGAATTCAATTTCGGCAGCGGTATAACGAAAATTAAGTGGTACAACAACTGCACCACTCTTAAGAATGCCAAAATAGATTGGAATCCACTCGATTCCATTCATCAACAAGATAGCGACCTTATCACCTTTACCAACTCCTCGAGAGATCAAAAGATTGGCAAAGCGATTCGCCTTTTCATCAAAGACTTCCCATGTTATTTCACGGCGATAAGCGCACGTTGAAGTGCTTTCGATAAGATCGTAATCCCTCCAGGTAAGGTTGCGTCTTTCGCGTACTTCAGG
The DNA here is from genome assembly GCA_900551595.1 of uncultured Coriobacteriaceae bacterium. Lineage (GTDB taxonomy): Bacteria > Actinomycetota > Coriobacteriia > Coriobacteriales > Atopobiaceae > Coprovicinus > Coprovicinus avistercoris. The sequence goes on along the minus strand of URWR01000025.1, from coordinate 3,575 downwards.
GTTAACCTCAACAAGAGCGCTCTCATTGGGGTATAAACGAGCATTTGCTCGCAGCATATCGGGAATGGGCATTGATCCTCCTTGTGCTCTCCATAAAGAGAATAAAGCTTTCCTTGAAATAATGCTTCTTTGTTTGGATGAAGGGCGAATTTGCTCTATCTTTGATGAGCATAGGGTAGAACAGGTTTGCTAACCTGTGAACCTAAAGAGTATTTGGAACGGATTGAAAGAGTAAATATGAAAAAGCGGTCCATGTATGGTCCTGCTAATGGCTATGCGGCTTATTCACGAGCTACTCCAGGAGCCTATCACAAACGTTTACAGATACGAAAGCGTGCTCTTACGCGCCGTGCAGCGCTTGCCGGCGCTGGTGTTGTTGCGTTAACAGCAGCTGGTATAGCTGTGACTAAGTCTGGGATTCTTACACCTATGGTTTCTGGAGTTGCTGACTCCATGCCAGGTATTCCTGATGTGTCAGATGTTATTGAGCCACCCGATCCACGTGATAAAGAGTTTGCTGTCGATCCCTCTCGTACGGATTGGAACTATGAGAGCAACGGCAAAAAGACGCTTTATCTCACCTTTGATGATGGTCCTTCAGCTAATACCGAAGACATTCTTTCCATATTGGATACGTACGGAGCTAAAGCAACGTTTTTTGTGACAAACCAATTCCCCGATTATCTGCCGCTTATTGCAGAAGAGTATGAACGCGGCCATACCGTGGGTCTCCACTCGTATTCGCACGACTATTCGATTTATACATCTGAAGAAACGTACTTTGAAGACCTCGATAAAATTGGACAAGTGGTAAGTGAGTACATCGGTTATGTGCCACTATTTATACGTTTCCCTGGCGGGTCTTCAAATACAATTTCGGCAAATTATTGTTCAGGCATTATGACAACGCTTGCTCAGGCTGTTCAGGATCGTGGATACCAGTATTGGGACTGGAATAGCGATTGTGGCGATGGCGCAACCGTTACAACAGAAGAGGCCATTGCGGAGTCTCAGCAGTTTTCAGAGGAAAATCTTGTATTTCTGGCTCATGATGCTTCAGCTAAAACTTCAACCGTAGAGGCACTTCCTAGCATTATCGAATATTTCCAAGGTCAGGGATATACGCTTGAAGCACTGACGCGTGAATCTATGGTCGATCATCACAATGTAAATAATTAGGGTATATCGGTAAAGATATAGAACACATGTTCCTAACCCTCTCTCCGTTCGCTATAGTTATAGTGAGCGAAGGGAGGGTGTATGAGCGATCTTCTTGAAGGTTTAAACGAGGAGCAAAAACGTGCGGTTACCACCACTGAAGGTTATGTACGTGTTGTAGCTGGTGCTGGTTCCGGTAAAACGAGATGTCTTTCTTATCGCTTTGCCTATCTTGTAAATGAGCTCGGTATCCTTCCCAGAAATATTCTTTGTGTCACGTTTACCAATAAAAGTGCAGCAGAAATGCGCCAGCGAATTCATAACCTCATCGGTGATAACGATACGGGTTATGTAAATACGTTTCACGGATTTTGTGTATCTGTGCTGCAGGAAGACTCTCACGCCATCTCATATCCAAAGAGTTTTTTAGTGCTCGACAATTCCGATGTAGATGCTATGTTGGGTATTGTGTACGCCGAGCGCGGATTAACCCTCAGAGATATGACGTATTCTCAAGCGCGTGACATGATTGAAATTCGTAAACTTTTGCGCGACCCAACTTACTATCGGGTTTTTGTAGAACTATCTCTGGAAGAACTTCGCGCCCGCTATGAACAGGCGTCTGATCCAGAGGACATTATTTTTTGGGGATATTTGTACCAAGAGCGCAAGTGCTTCGGATTGGACTACAACGACCTCATCAAACTTACGCTTTTTATTTTTGAACGAGAGCCTGAAATTAAGAAAAAATGGCAGCAACGTCTCGAATACATCATGATTGATGAGTTTCAGGATATTGATGCTTTGCAATATGAATTGATGGATGTCTTAAGCGGCCTACATCACAATCTGTTTGTGGTTGGCGATCCCGATCAAACCATTTATTCCTGGCGCGGTGCCGATGTAAAGTTTCTGCTCGATTTTCCAGCTCGCCATCCAGGCACTACAACCATTCTTCTTAATAAGAATTATCGTTCTACTCCTCAAATACTGTCTGTGGCTAACTCGCTCATTGCAAAAAATACTATGCGTATTGATAAAGAGCTGCAGTCCGCTTGTGATGAGGGATTACGTCCTCTTGTGAAGTATGCAAAAGATGCAAATCAAGAGGGGGTGTGGATTGCAAACCAGTGCTGCGAACTCAACGCTGCCGGTGTTCCTTGGCGAGATATTTGTGTGCTCTATCGTGCTCACTACATAACGCGACCTATAGAAGCTGCGTTTATCCAGAAAAATGTTCCGTATCGTATCTATAGCGGAGCGCAATTTTTTGAACGTGTTGAAGTGCGCAATGCATTGGCGTATCTCAGAATGGTGGCGTATCAGGACGACCTCTCGTTTATGCGCATTGCCAACGTTCCTAAAAGAAATATCGGTGAGCAACGCATGCACTTTCTTAGAGAATTTGCACAAGGGCAGGACTGCTCACTTTTAGAGGCATTGCGTTTATCGCTGGAAGATCCTCTTTTTAAGAGCACTGATGCGCGAGCCTTTGTGGGCCTCATTGATAAATATGCTATGGCAGCAGTAACGTTATCTATATCAGAGCTTTTAGCGGGGCTTTTGGATGAAAGTGGATACGAAAAGGCCCTTCGTACAGAGGGTAGTCAGGAGCGACTCGATAATCTTGCAGAGTTGCGCCAGTCGATCTATGAGTATGAAACGAGCTGCGGTGAAGAGGCTACCTTGGATAGGTACCTGTCTCATATTGCTCTGCTTTCTAATGCTGATACCGCCGATAGTGGAGATCGCGTCCGTTTTATGACCGTTCATGCTGCTAAAGGGCTTGAGTTTCCCTATGTGTTTCTTTGCGGTCTCAATGAAGGCGCTTTCCCAACAAAGCGAACTTCTACGCTTTCTGCAATGGAGGAGGAACGCAGGCTGCGCCCTGTTCTGGCATGGGTGATATAGTTGAATTCGTCGCCGTTGTGCTTGGTGCCGCGGATAATTTCAAGGCCGAGGTTGCTTCCGCAGCCTCCCACGGAACGTCCGGTGATATAGCCGTTTCGGATGTCGACGATGGTATGTTCATAAGGACGCGTCAGGTCGTGATAGACAATTTCGCTTGTAGCGCCCAGATGGGCTTCCAGAAGATCAAGCACCTTTTTGATGGGGATCATGGGCTCCTGATCTTCGGAAGATTCATATGAAGAATTTGAAGAGAACGCTTTTTCCTGTTCCTGCATAACAGCCGGCCCCTTTTATTTTTTTCTTTAGTTCTTACTAATTGTTTTTTATTATAATTTATTTTTTGTTTGATTTCAAGGGGGTTGGCGGAAAAACAGCAAATTAAACATTTTGTTCAAATAATCCTTATTTAATTTATAATAATTCTACAGTTAAACGTACATAAAAATGGGAATGACGAAGAAGTGTTCCTTGTTTTGGGAGAGAAAATGCCTGATTGATCTTACAAT
>URWR01000024.1 GCA_900551595.1 uncultured Coriobacteriaceae bacterium | reverse complement strand
TTACGCTGCGCGAGAAGACCGTGGTTTGTAGTGTCGGTAATCTCTGAATCAAGACCGCCCATGACGCCAGCCAAACCAACTGCTACGCCACCATCATCAGAAATAACCGCCATATCTGGTGTGAGGGTGCGCTCCTGACCATCAAGCGTCGTGAGCTTCTCGCCTTCGTGAGCAGCGCGAACCACAATGTGACGCTTACCATCACGCTCAGAAAGCGTACCAAGATCAAACGCGTGCATGGGAAGGCCCGTAAGGTACATCACGTAGTTGGTAACGTCTACAACGTTGTTGATAGAACGTCCGCCCGCAGCAGACACGCGCTGGGCAAGCCACTCTGGCGAAGGCCCAATTTTCACATTGCGCACGACACGGGCAGTATAACGACTGCAGAGTTCAGGATCATCGATAGTGACATCTACAAGCTCAGACGCATCCGGGCCGGAAGTGTTTGAAAGCTGAGGAAGCTCAAAGTGAGTGTCCTTATCAAAGATAGCTGAGACCTCTGTCGCAAATCCTGTCATAGAAAGACAGTCAGGACGATTTGGGGTGATCTCACAATCAATAACCGTATCAGAGGACCCCAGATAATCGGCAAGATCCATACCTACTGGCGCATCTTCAGGGAGGATCATAATGCCATCATGATCTGATCCGATACCAAGCTCGCGAGCAGAGCAGTTCATACCACAGCTCTCGATACCGCGCAGCTTGCTCTTTTTAATCTTGATATCCCCTGGCAAAACAGCACCGATCATGGCGCAGACAATATGGTCGCCCTCGTTAAAGTTCTGAGCACCACAGACAATCTGTAGAGGCTCAGGATTTCCCGAAGCATCAACATTCTTGTCGCCCACATCAACTTTGCAAAGCCACATATGATCGGAATTGGGATGACGCTCTTTGCTCACAATTTGAGCGGTCACCACATGATCAAAGTTAGCACCTGTACGTTCAACTGCTTCTACCTCGGTACCAGTGCGAATAAGCTCCTGAACAAGCTCAGCAGGATCTGCTGGCACATCCACCATGCTCTTGAGCCATTCGTATGAGACACGCATGTTCTTCTCCTTCTTAGAACTGTTTAAGGAAACGCATGTCACCAGTCATGAGCATGCGGAGGTCGGGTAAGTCATAACGAAGCGCAGCCACGCGCTCAACACCAATGCCAAAGGCAAACCCGGTGTACTTCTCGGGGTCAATCCCGCAGTACTCAAATACGTTGGGGTCTACCATTCCGGCACCCAAAATCTCAAGCCAGCCAGTGTTTTTGCAGAAGCGGCAACCCTTACCACCGCAAACACCACAAGAAACATCGACCTCACAAGAGGGCTCAGTAAATGGGAAGAAGTGAGGACGATAGCGTGTCGCACGGTCACGTCCAAAAATCTCACGGCAGAAATAATCGAGCGTACCTTTGAGATCGCCGAACGTAATGCCCTCATCTACAACAAGACCTTCGACTTGTGTGAATTGCGGCAGGTGGTTGGCATCCGCGGTATCGGGACGAAATACCGTGCCCGGGCAGATCATATAAATAGGAGGCTTCTTCTGCTCCATAACATGCACTTGCACGCCTGACGTTTGTGTGCGCAGCAAAATATCTGACTCGCCCTGGACGTTGGTCTCTTCTGCGTGTGCCACGCTACCAGGTGCATTGTCAACAACATAGAACGTATCTTTAGCAGAACGGCTCGGGTGATCCTCAGGAGCATTCAGTGCGGTGAAGTTGTACCACGTAGTCTCTACATACGGTCCGTCTTCAACGGTATATCCCAAACCGCAGAAGATATCTTCGATTTCCTCACGAATCTGATTGATAAGATGCTGCGTACCAGGTGAGAAACGCCTGCCCGGAAGTGTGACGTCGCAAGCATCCGCTGCCATGCGCTTTTCCATAAGCTCTGCTGCGAGCTCTTCACGACGAGCATTGATGCTCGCTTCCACGCGAGTACGAACTTCATTGGCAAGCTTGCCCATAGCCGGGCGCTCCTCCGGAGTCAGCTTACCCATGGAGTGCATAATTGCGGTCAGCTTGCCCTTCCTGCCAAGCACGGAAACACGAAGAGCCTCAAGCGCATCCAGATCAGTAGCGGCAGCAAGCCCTTCTGTCACTTGGGCCTCAATGGTCCTGAGGTCGTCGGACATCGACATTGTGTCATCCCTTCTCGATAAAAAAACCGTCCTTGCACAGCCATGCTGCTGTCCAAGGACGGATTGATCCGCGGTACCACCTCGGTTGATGTAACGCATTATGAGTTGCGCACATCCACTCTTTATCTCCGTTTCGTGGAGCGACGGCTTCCCTACTGAGACACACCCGCTATAGAGGTATCTGTTCAAGTCGCAGCTGATAGAGTGAACTCAAGACATCTACCTTGGAGGGAGCTCTCAGCCGGTGACTCCCATCTCTGTCCGCTGGTAACGCGACGTCTCAACCTCTCCGTCATTGCCTTCGGGCAAGGATAGCACATACCCTTCGTTGGCGAAACAGGTATTGAAGTCCTTATTGCTCTGTCACAAGACGACCCGCAAGATACGTAGAACGCACAGTAAGGTCAGGAGCCAAAATATTAAAATCTGCTGGCATCCCTGTACACAAGCTGCCGCAGCTTTTTTCTATTCCAGCAGCACGAGCAGGCACCTCAGATGCCATGCGGATAGCTTGCTCTGGTGATGCCACTCCCCAAGCAACAACATTCTGTACAGCACGGGCAAGAGTAAGCGTAGAGCCAGCTATATTTCCAAGAGTTCCATCTTCTTGGATAAGACGTGCGACTCCTCCAGTAACACGAATGGGAAAATCACCCAACATATAGTCGCCCTCAGGCATACCACCACAGCGCAAACAGTCGGAAACAAGCGCCACATGCTCCCAACCCTTTGCTGCAACAAGCGCAGCTACGGCACCTGGTGCCACATGCAAGCCATCACAAATAAGCTCTGCTGTAGTGGTGGGTGTAGCCATAGCACACCCCACTAAACCTGGAGAACGGTGAAGAAGTCCACTCATTGCATTGTAGGTGTGTACAAAAACACGAGCCCCTGCCGCCACAGCAGCCAATCCTTGCTCATAGGTCGCATTGGAGTGACCCAAAGAGCAGACAACACCCATTTCTGTTGCCTGGGCACAGAATGTTTCGGAACCACAACGCTCTGGAGCTAAAGAACATCTCGTGATAAGACCATCGGATGCCTGCTGCCAACGATTGATTAAAGCTATATCAGGGTCGAGCATATTTCGTGGATTCTGCGCGCCTGCTCGATCAGCAACAAAGAAAGGTCCCTCAAGAAAAATGCCCTGTATGCGTGAGCTATATCCCGATTCGGCTTGCTTCTTTTTTGCCTGAGCAACACACTTACATGCCTGCTCTATCTCATCTTGAGGCTGCGTAAGTGTTGTGGGCGTCCAGGAGGTGGTACCTGCTTGCAGTAACTTCTGTGCTGCAATAAGCACTCCCTCAGCATCGCAGTCCATCACATCATGGCCCGAAAACCCATGTATATGAATATCTACATACCCAGGAGCAACCCATGCATCAGGCTGTTCTACGATTTCAAAACCTTGAGGAGGGGTGGGAGACCAACTACCAATAGTGCCATCTACTACGCTTAAATACCCTGGGCCAGCTAACGATCCAGGCAGTACAAACGTATGGGCATGAACAGCAAAAGAGTTCATATGCTTACGACCTCGCCAACATAAGTGCTTGATAAGCACTTCCATACATTCCAGCTTTATTTCCCAGGCTTGCACGTTCAAAACGTGTTTCCGTTACAGGACTTAAGCATTGCTCACGATAACGGGCAATAAGCTCTTCCGAAAAAATATCGAATGCCTCGCCCATGCCACCTCCTATGACAAAGGCGCCCGGATTCACGGTAGCAGCAACACAGGAAAGAGCGAAAGCGAGACTGGAACACATGATACGAATTGCTTCGGCAGCAGCTTTATCGCCAGCTTCAAAAGCCTCAAACACCGATCGAGAATCACTGAGGCCCGTTAAAGAGCAGGGATTTATGCCTAAACGAGCACATGCCGCTTTATAGGAATACACCACACCGGTTGCCGAAGCGTATTGCTCCAAACATCCTTTTCGCCCGCATCCACACACGCGACTTTCATGAGGATTGACCGTAAGATGGCCTATCTCTCCCGCACATCCATTCTTGCCAGCAACCAACTTGCCATCACATACGATGCCTCCGCCAACACCAGTGCCAAGTGTTACAAACACAACACTCCGCTCGCCCTGCGCAGCGCCCCGCCAGAGCTCTCCCAGAGCAGCGGCATTTGCATCGTTCAGCGCGGCTAATATGGCATGTGGATACGAGCGCATGATTGCTGCTTCAAGACCAAGCAGATCAATCTGAGCATTTGGAATAAATCCCGGAAGTCCGTCCTCGCCAATGGGACCTGGAATATCAAGTCCGATACCTATGACGTTATTTCCATCGCCATGTTGTTGGACAAGTTCATCCAAACAGGTAGTTACCACCGCATATGCTTCTTCAGTGATAAGCGCTGGCGTCGGAACCGACGCCTCTCCTAAAAGTTTTCCCTCCGTTGTGAAAAGACCCGCTTTAACGGACGTGCCTCCCACATCAATACCCAACAAAAGTTCATGACCTGAATCTATTGCAGTCGGCTGATTATCCATACATCCTCCTTGCGCATGAACTATTTTTCGTCAGTATCTCGCAAGATAATTACCATGCCACGAGCAGTACCACAAACGAGCGGATACACTCTTTTATCGTTATCAACTTTCACAGAGGAGCGCCTATGCGAGCTGTCATACAACGGGTTAAAGAAGCGCAGGTTTCTGTAGATCAGCAAGTGATAGGTTCGTGTCAGCACGGTTTACTCATCTTACTTGGCATAGGACCTCATGACACCGATGAGGTCGTACAACGTTTCTGGCACAAAATTCGTAACCTGCGCATTTTTGAGGATGATCAAGGCAAAACGAATTTATCACTCGCAAATGTTGAAGGTGAACTGCTCGTTGTAAGCCAATTCACCCTCTATGCAAATTGTAGGAAGGGAAATCGTCCCTCTTTTATCGATGCTGCCCAACCAGAACTAGCCAACATGCTTTACGAGCATTTTTGTGAAGCAGCCGAACAAGACGGCTTTACCGTAGGCCGCGGTTCATTTGGAGCAAACATGAGCGTTTCCCTCATAAATGATGGGCCGTTCACGATTTGGCTCGATAGCGCTGAGTTAGGCATGTAAGTTCGTTAGTTTGAGCTGTTGCCACGCGAAGAAGCATTGCCTTCGCTATGTCCACGGCCACGCCCACCGCGGTGGTGACGCCTGCGACGCGGCGTTGTTTCTCCCGCCTCGTTGTTGCGCGATCGCAGAGAACGACGCTCCTGATTATCTTGGCGTGCCTGACGTTTGGTATTTGCCTGAGGCTGACGAGCCTGTGCACCGCCCTTATCACCAGGACGACGCGTGTGGCGCGTTCTTGTACCTGCCGAAGGACTTGCAGATTGCTGCTTTTCAGAAGCCGCTACCCGATGGTGACGTCTGCGACGCGTTGGTGCAGATGCAGCCTGAGCGGCAGCATTTTCTGAAGAACGGCGTTCTTGTTGCTGCTGTGCAGGTTGAGCCTGGGAGCTCTTGCGCACACGCCGTCTGCGCGTTGGCTTAGCCTTTCCCTGCTCTTCTTGTGGGGCGTTAGTTTTAGCAGAAGTTTTATTGGAAGACTTGGTCTTTTTCTCAGTTGTTGCAGCAGATCGGGACGGCTCTTCCACCACTTGCTGCCTGCATACTGGATTGACAAAGAGGTCGTCCACATCAAATACCTCAGCCGGAGTAAGACCGTTTTTCCTATCGAGCTCTGCTAAGGCCATCTGAATTTGTGGCGAGTTAATCTTTTCTAATGTGGAGCGAAGTACGGTATCGGGACGACAAGGACATCCAAGTTCTTCCGACTTCTTATGCGCAGCCTCAGAAGCTTCCATTTCTGCAAGAGGAACGCGTACTTGCTTTCCACTTTCTAAACGCAGACAAAGCTGTTCTTTCGGCGTGTCGTATTCAACAATCTTTGCTTTGCCAAGCGGCGTATCGATAACCGCATTCTTTTTGGGTGCACGACTCTTAAAGTCTCGATATGCCTCAAATTCATAGCGCAAGCAACACATCAGGCGACCACATGCACCCGATATTTTATTGGAGTTGAGCGGTAAATCCTGCTCTTTTGCCATACGGATAGAAACCGGTTCAAATTGACGACCAAAACGTGCGCAGCAGAGCTCTTGTCCACAATGAGCATAGCCACCCACAATGGCCGCCTCTTCGCGAACACCAATCTGCCGCATATCAATACGCTCATGCAGCTCATGTGAAAGGTCGCGCACGAGCTGACGGAAATCAATCCTATCTTCAGCAGCAAAATAGCAAACTACCTTTTCGCCACCAAAAAGATACTCGACCCCCACGGGCTTCATATCGAGTTCAAGATTTTCAACCGCGCGACGGAAAACTGGAAGTGCCTCCGTTCCCTTCTCAGCAAGCACTTCGGCATAAGCAAGATCGTCGGCTGTAGCCACGCGCAAAACTGGTTGGAGTGTAGCGTCCTCTATCGTATCGCCCAGCTCTTCAGGTGTTACCTCAAAGGCATCGCGAGTAACTAAACCTATTTCGGTTCCACGCTCTGTGGAAACAATAACGTGATCGGCAGCCTGAGCACCGGTTTCACCTGGATCGAACCAGAGCTCATGTACTGCATAGGCAAACTTTACGGGGATAACGGAGATCATCCAAGGGCCTCCTTGAGAGAAAAGAGCATGGCTTCGAGAGCCAGCTGAGGTGAAACATTGTGAGCCACATCATCAGCGGCACGCCTGATAACATCAAGCGCATGAATAAGTCCAACGGGACCGGGTTTGACTGAGAGACGAGCAACGAGCTCAGCCACGTCTGCATTAACAGGGCCATTTTCTGTTCCTGCGTTTTCCGCATAAACCAACGCATCACGCAAAAGACTCTCTGCTGCTGCCAGAAGTTCCATCATACCTGAACGTTCACGCGCCGAAAGCTCACACTTTTGAGCATCTTCCATACGCTTCATGGCTTTTGGAGAGAGAAAGTCGCTGTCCTGCTCAGCCATAGCTGAAAGTGCTTCGCGCGTCTCGGAGACGGGCACACGTACAGCGGCAATGAGCTCCTGTGCCGACGATAGAACGTCCCAACCATCATCACGCGGCAATTCAGAAATTGTCCGCAGCATAAGACGACGTGCTTCTCGCCTGCCAGGTGAAGCAAGAAATTCTGCAGCATGCTCAGGTGTTCCTGCAACAGCAAGGGCAATGCGTGCTTCCATACCACTCGCCCCTGTTGTTTGTTCAAGGTTGGCTGCGGCGGATGCGGGAGGAACAACTCGAAATGGCACTAATTGACAACGGGATGCAATGGTCGGTAAAACAGCATCTACTGAACGAGCAATGAGAATAAACACCACACCTTGAGGTGGCTCTTCGATCGTTTTGAGCAAAGCGTTTGCCGGTGCCCCACGCAGCAGTTCTGCACGTTCCAGAATATAAACCTTAGCTGTTGAGCGCACAGGAGCCAGCTGAACATCATCAATGAGATTGCGCACTTGCTCTACGAGATAGCTGCTTATACCTTCAGGAGCTATAAGATGCACATCAGGGTGTGTTCCATGCGCCACGCGGATACATTCATCGCACGTGCCATCTCCACCTTGAGGACATACGATGCACTGAGCTAAAGCTCGTGCAGTCTCAAGTTGTCCCGAGCCGGGTGCTCCCGTAAAGAGATATGCATGTGAAAGATGGTTTTCACGAACTGCCGCAAGAAGAAACTCGCGCACACGAGGTTGCCCCGAAAGGCGTTCGAGAGCAGCTCCTATCGTAGTTGCCACCTACGACACCCCCGTCGCAAAAGGAAGGTTGAGGTCACCGAGAGCCTCAATAATACGATCATGCACCATCTCAGGACTTCCTGAAGCATCAACCACGCAAATGCGTTCAGGCTCGCGTTGAGCAAGCTCCAGATAAGCCGCACGCACACGCTCCTGAAAGCACAGGCCTTCTGCTTCGAGCCTGTCGGGTGTCCCCTCTTTAGCAGCACGTCTGAATGCAATTGAGGGTTCGAGATCAAGCAAAATAGTCCTGATGGGAACACATCCGCACGATCCAAGCGTATTAGCCCACGCAACCATACCTTTATCCAAGCCACGGGCGCCTGCCTGATAGGCATACGTCGAATCATAAAAACGATCGCATATCACAATGGCATTACGAGCACAGGCCGGTTTTATTACCTGATTAACGAGCTGCGCTCGTGAGGCTTCGTAGAGCAAAAGCTCGCATTCCGCGCTCATACTGTTATTGGCGGGATCAAGCAGGAGCTTACGGATACGCTCAGATATGTCTGTACCACCTGGCTCACGAATACTAAGTACCTCAGTAGAGTCCTTAGAAAGCGCCTCAGCTAACATTCGAGCCTGTGTCGACTTACCACAACCATCTGGCCCCTCGAGCGTTATGAATGCGCCTTGCTGCACTCCTTGTGCCCGCATGAGACCTTCTGTCATACAACCCTCCGACATACATCAATCCAACTGCTCGCTATTTAGCTTGCTTCTTCGTTGAACGCTTTTTCCCGCGTCCTCGTCCTGTACTTGCACGTTTTTCCTTACTTGGACACTCATAATTAGGACAAAGTTTCCAAGGACCGCGAGCCGTTTCTACCTCGACGAGAGGTGCTCCGCAATCGGGGCACACTTCACCTGTAGCGTGAAGTTCTCCTCGTGCAGGCAACGGATAACTCGTCCCACACTCTTCAAAATTAGTGCAGCGAATAAAGCGTTTACCTGTACGCTCACTCTTATGTGCAATAAGCGTGCCTTCGCGTCCCGCCTCTTGGCATGCCTTGCACGTGCCAACAACAACATCAGGCTCGCGATTTGTGGGACAAGCTGGATTGATGCACATCTCATACGCCTTGCTGCGGAATGGCTGCGCCTTAATCCTCGGAGCTCCACACTCAGGACATACCCCTTCATCGCCTTCAAGAGGCTCAATCTTACAATTGGAAGGAAGCGGATAGGTCACATCACAATCGGGCCATCCCATGCAGCCTACAAAGCTTGAACGTGTCTTAGCAGAGTTCTTAACAACAAGGTCACGACCACACTTGGGACACACACCCACTTTTGCATCGGCTGTTACCGCATCTGAAATAGCTTCGCCTAAATCCTCGGTATGCTCAACCAAGCCATCCATCATAGCTGCAAGCAATGCTCGAGAATGATATACAACCTCATCGCGCGTATCATCGCCCTCGGACACTTTTGTCATGTCCTCTTCGAGCTCACTCGTCATTTCTGGCGTCGTAATTCGCGGTGCCCACGTATGCAGAGCATCAATAATTGCCATTCCGAGTTGACTCGGCTCCACGGGATCGTTTTTGAGATACTTCACTTCATACAAACGCTCGATGGTGGAAGCACGCGTAGATTTTGTTCCCAGACCAAGCCGCTCCATCTCCTGAATAAGCTTGCCCTGACTATAACGAGCAGGCGGCTCTGTTTGCTTCTTCAAAAGCTCTAAATCATGTACACCAACGGTATCGTTTTCCGCAAGAGCAGGGAGTTGTTCGTCGCGCTTGAGACCAAAGGGATAAATCGCACGGTATCCGCGCTCAACCAAAACATCGCCTGAGGCCTGGAAAAGCTCACCACCGACATCCAAGCGAACCTTTGTACCTTCTATAACTGCTGGGTTCATAAGAGTTGCCAAAAACCTACGAGCCACAAGGTTGTAAAGCTTCCACTCTGCAGGCTTCAAGCGATCAGGACTGGCGACACCCGTTGGATAAATGGGTGGGTGGTCGGTTGTTTGCTGCTTACCTCGCGTTGGATGGAAGGAACCTTCCGAAAGAATAGCAGCACATGCATCGGCATACTGAGGTACACCTGAAAGCATGCGAACAGCGCCGGCAAGGTCCAATGACGAAGGATAGACAGTATTGTCTACACGCGGATACGAAATGAGGCCCTCCATGTAGAGCGACTCCGCAATACGCATAGTTCGAGCCGGCGATAAACCCTCAGCTGCAGCAGCTGCCTGCAGCGATGTGGTATTAAAGGGTGTGGGCGGCTTAGACTGCCGACGGCGCTTGGTTACTTCAACTACTGTTGCTGTGTTGGCAAGGGACGCCTTTTCAAATGCAGCCTGTGCTTCTTGTTCATCAGAGAAGCGATTTTTGATATGGCTCATCTTAAATTCTTCGTCTTCAAACGAACCCATACCAACAATTTGCCAATAGTCCTCTGGAACAAACGCCTCGCGTTCACGCTCTCGAGCTACAACGAGTGCAAGCGTGGGAGTCTGCACACGACCAGCCGACCGGGTATTCCCAAATCCACCACGTTTTGCCACGGTAAGGTAGCGTGTCAGAACTGCACCCCAAATGAGGTCGATATATCGACGGGAATCACCTGCATCAGCAAGATCTTGATCAAGATCAACGAGGTGTGAGAAGGCATGATCTATCTCGCGCTTTGTGAATGCAGAATAACGCGCACGTGAAACAGGGACATCGGGAGCAACTTGACGAATTTGTATGAGTGCATCCGAGCCAATAAGCTCACCCTCACGGTCGAAGTCGGTGCCAATAACGACCGAATCAGCCTTCTTGGCAAGGTTCTTCAATGCACGAATGATCTCTTTTTCAGCGGGAAGCTTCTCGATGGGCGCCCACACGAGATAGGGCAAGCTCGGTATATTCCACGACTTGATTGAAATACCGTCTTTTAGATATGGACGACGCTTAGACTCATATGGAGGACGCGCTAAACCATCGGGAACATTGGCTGGCAGATGCTCTCCATCTTCCGTTAAACCATACCAGCCCTCTTGAGCATCAAAATGCAGCTCAGGAGGAAAGCTTGGTTCGAGAATATGTCCGCGCAAGCCTATGCTTACCCAATCTTCGCCTTCATGACGAAAACGATAAATCGGCGTGTTATAGACCTTATCAGCTGAAGGTTTACCTTCATCTGATAAGAGGCGCGCTATCTGTTGTGCGGCATCGTTCTTCTCTGCAACAACGAGCTTCACGTGGCGGCTCCTTATATTTGGAGACGAGATCTTTTAGCATCCGAATGCAAGCTGGATGTAGTCGGCACTATAGTGCCTGAAAGACCGTCTTCTCTAAAACTTCAATAACAAGCCCGACCAACGGAACCACTCTCACGGATGTACGTTAGTTTCACACGACTCATCCTTTTGTCAGACTAGTCATCCATGCTGTGTGCAGCGTACTGCTCGCGGTCCCATTTAAGAGCCTGCTTACCTTCACGAATAGATATAACCTGGCGGGCAATAGCCAGCGAAATCTCATAAAGGCTGACAAGTGCCGCAAACATGAGAATCATGGTTACAGGCGAGGCGTCCGGCGTTGTAATGCCGGAAATCACCATAAGCGCTACGTAGACATAGCGCCAAGAACGCCTGAGTGTGTAATAAGGCACAATGTGAAAGATTGTGAGATAAAACACGACTAGCGGCAGCTGGAAAGCTATACCAAAACCGATCTCCAGCAGCATAATAATGCTGATATAGTCCTCAGCCTGAGGAACTACTGTGGCGAATTCTACCGTTTGAGAATAAAGCCAACCAAATGCTGCATTAAGAATAACGAGATAACAAAAGATCATTCCAAGGAGAAAAAGAATGATGAAAGCAGCAAAAGTTGGGACGACCCACCGTCTCTCATTTGGTTTGAGCGCTGGGAGAAAGAACGCCATAATCTGCCAGATAACAATGGGGGAAGCAACAATAAGGCCCACAAAGAGCGAGACCTTAAAACGGACGGTAAAACCACCTAAGGCCGTAAGAACACTCAGCTTGCCATCTGGAATGTAGGCTCGAATTGGATCGAGCAGCATATCAATGATGGTCGGTGTTGCCGCATAAACTACAACAGCCGTGATAAGAACGGCAACAACGATAATGGTAAGACGACGCCTAAGCTCCCCAAGGTGGTCGAGAAGCGGCATGCGCGCTGGTCCAATAGGCATAAAACAACGGGAGGACAAGGCGTTTTAACGCGTGCTCCCTGCCTCCTCTCCAGAGTTGTCGGCCTTCTCAGAAACTGAAGTTGCCTCAGCGCTCGCATGAGAAGCACTGTCTTCTGTATCAACTTCACGTGCCTGGACAGCGGTTACCTTACGAACACGACGAGTAGAACGTCCGTACAGCGCTGCCAGATCGGGTTCTTGAGAAGCTGTCTCTTCATGTGCTGTTGCTGTAGAAGTAGAGCTATCAACATCGCCATCTGAGTCGGCAGGAAGCACGACTGCACTGCCAACTGCGTCTATATCTTCATCAGAATCTGGGTTCCCATATGAAACGGCAGGAACCGCCTGAGGCGTCGATGCATCCTGTGTAGCTGCATCTTGAGAAGCTTCTGCTGCCGCTTTCCGCTCGGCCTCAAGGCGAGCTTTGCGCTCTGCAAAGGTTTCTGTAGGACGACGAGATGCCTCATCAGTAGTATCTGCATCAGCGTCAGCATCGTCTTCGTCACCTAAAAATGAAGAACCCTTTGCACTGACTGGATCAACGATCTCAGTGCGAACTACCTCAGTAAGGCCTTCTTGTGCCTGACGGAACTGGCGCAGAGCTCGGCCAATTGTTCTACCCATACCAGGAAGCTTATCGGGCCCAAAAATGAGGAAGGCAAAGAGCAGGATGAGGGCAAACTCAGTTCCTCCAATACCAAACACTACTTACTCCTCCTCTGGTGCATTTGTAGAATCAAGATTGAGCTCGGCATCCACACCAAGAAGCCCCAGCACACGCATGACGTTCCGCTGAGGATGCAACACTGACACATGAATCCCTGCATCATGAGCTCTGTGGACAACACCAACTAAAACACCAATTCCCGTTGAATCGATGTAGGGAACCTCGGCGATGTCTATTGCAACATCATGAGTACCAGATGCTAACGTCTTATCCAATGCATCGCGTAAAACATCGGCATTAGAAACGTCAACTTCTCCCGAAACCAATACGATTTCACGGTCGTTCTCATGACGTGTAGTAATTGTAAGTTCCATTGCTCCCTCATCTCAGTTGCCGGAAGTGGCGGTGTTGTTGAGCATATTTTCCAGACTGCCCTGTGTGTCAGTTGTATCAGTTTGGCTTCCAGATTCAGCAGCCTGCAGATTAGCAAGTTGCTGTGTAGCATATGATTTTGCACCATAACTGTCATCGGCGTCAGCTCTCGTTGCCTCGGTATAGGCATGTTTAGCCGCTTCTGTATCACCATTTTGCTGATACATCATTCCAAGATAAGCCCATGCTGGACCATAGTTATTGCCATCGTCTGTTGCAACAAAGGACTCAAGAGCGCTGATAGCCCCATCAACATCCCCTGCATAGAACTGACAAAGGGCAACACGAGTTCGAATATCGCTCGATTCGTGAAGTGCAAGATACTCTTCATAGGTACTCTGTGCGAGCCCATAGAGTTCCTGTACGTGCTGCTGGCCTGTCTCATCTGTTGCATAAGGACTTGCAGCCGAAGCCCATTCAAGATAGGTATCGCCCAGATTCAACAGGGGTGCGAGGCGCTCATTATCGTTTGACGCATTATCCAAGCGCGTTTGCAAATCAGACACTTCGGAACCATAGGTCGCATCAACAGTTTCCATGCTTTCAGTCGATGCTTCTGATGTATCCGATGCAGCTGAAGTATCTGTAGTTCCTGTTCCAAAGATGCTCGAAAGCGAGGGCAACAGCACTGAAAGCACCATAAGGACTGCAAGGATGATAATAACAACCGCCATCCAGCGGCTCTTGACCGGCGCTCCAGAAGAAGTCTTGCTCTTTTGCTTTACAGCAGAATCGCTTGGGGTGCGCGACGAAACCGTGCTCACCTTACTGGCAGAGCGAGATGACTTACTCTCTGCGTTTTGATGAACACGACGTGCGTGTTTGTTCTGTTTACTGCGTCCCCGCTTCTTGTTATTCGCCATAGGCGAACACACCTCTCTCGTGCTAGCAAAGCGTTCAGCGCCCAACGATTGGCTCTATCTATAACGCATGCAATTGTCCATTTTACAAAAAGAGACAAGTTTCAAGCCACTCACCGAAAAAGATGAGGTGCTTTGCACCGTTATGTCATGAAGCTCATACGGCGAAACCCGAAATCTGTCCGAATTTCGCCGGATAAAGCGCCTATTCAATCTTGTCCATTATGCCGTTTGAGCAGAAAGTGCCAATCGCGCTGAAACAATCCTTGCGCAAACAACAAATACATCGAGAGCTTTAGACAGCTCTTCAAGCGAAGGATATGTCGGAGCAATTCGAATGTTGGTGTCGTAAGGATCATTGCCACCAGGCCATGTGGCACCAGCGGACGTAAGCTTAACGCCCAGCTCTGCT
>URWR01000023.1 GCA_900551595.1 uncultured Coriobacteriaceae bacterium | reverse complement strand
TCTTCTCGCTGGGGCCCCGCCTCGCACCCAGCAGGCCCGCCGCCAATAATCATGACATGCTTGGGCGCACCAATAACTGGCTCATAGGCCATAGCCCGCTCACGAGCAGCCTGAGGGTTAACAGCGCAGTTGATCATAGAGTATTCCTGCACGCGACCCATGCAACCTTCCTGGCACGAAATGCAGGGACGGATCTCGGTCAGGCGACCAGCACGGATCTTGTCAACAATGTCGGGATCTGCAAGCAGCGGGCGACCGAGGGAAACCATGTCGCAGTCGCCAGTCTCAATTGCCTCTGCCGCCATGTCTGGGTTATCCATACGACCAGCAAGAATCACTGGGATGTTCACAACACCCTCGACCATCTTGCCAAACTCGCGGTACAGACCCTTCTTTTGATACATAGGTGGATGGTTCCACCACCATGCGTCGTAGGTTCCGGCATCGGTATCAAGCGCATCGTAGCCATACTTCTCAAGCAGCTTGGCTGCCTCGAGACCTTCCTCTATGTCACGGCCCTTCTCCTCGAACTTCTCACCAGGGAGGGCGCCCTCACGCCAGTCTTTAATCATGGACTTTAAGCTAAAGCGCAGGGCTACTGGAAAATCATCTCCACAACGACCCTTAATTTCTTCGAGAATTTCGCGGGCAAAGCGCAGACGATTTTCCAGACTGCCACCGTATTCGTCTGTGCGATGGTTGAAGAACGAGATGGCAAACTGATCAATAAGATAACCCTCATGAACAGCGTGAATTTCAATGCCATCAAAGCCTGCGCGTTTGGCGTTGAATGCGCCATCGCCAAAGGACTTTACGATGCTCTTGATCTCAGAGACTTCGAGTGGACGGCACATTTTATCGAGCCAACGATGAGGAATAGCGCTTGGGGCTACCGGCGGAAATTCACCCAAGTTGGTGGGAATGGTTACACGTCCAAAACCACCCGACATTTGCAGAAAGATTTTGGCACCGTAGGCGTGTACACGTTCGGTCATCTCGCGCGAGGTTCTCACGAAATGCACTGGGTTATATGTTGAGTTGGGCGTATTGGGCATGCTTGGTTTTTCGACTTCGCAGTCGGAGAATGTCACACCTGTAATGATGAGGCCCGTCCCACCCTGGGCACGCCGTGTGTAGTAGTCGATGCCGCGCTGGTTCCATCCACCCTCGGAATCCGAAAGGCCGAGCGGCCCCATAGGTGCCATGGCATAGCGGTTCTTTATCTCCACATTGCCAATTTTGATTGGGGTAAACAGAACTTTGTGTTTAGGATCCACGTGCTACTCCTTCCTTCTCTATATGCCAATAGGCAACGCAAAATGCGCCGCCTTGTTGCCATTTGTTTTTTGAGGAGTTGTGTACACAAGCTATATGGCTGGTACAGGAATAATTATAGGCGTTTTGGTGAGAAGAGCGCGGGCAGTGGGATGGCTACAAGTAATTGAGCAACAAGTTGCTACCACTTCTGCGCAGGTCCATCTTTTCGAGCATGTATAAAAAACACTTGAGAACAGACTATGAGATCCCGCTGTATTCCTATTGATAGACTCAACATCTATCCGTTAGAGCAATAGAAGAGAATCTACTCTCACAGTTAAACATTCAGACAGTTATGCTGTTTACAAGAGTTAATGCACGAGGGGCCTAACATGTCTATCCCAACACAAACAGAGATGAGTCTTATTGTCCTCAATATAATGGCTGATGGTAAAGAGCGTTCCCGTGCTCAAACAAAAGCTAATGTTAGGCAACATCTCAATCTGTCTGAAGATGAATGTAATCTCAAAACTTCAAGTGGAGTCTGCGTATACGAAAGTCGTGTCGGATGGTCAATGTCCTATTTAGCACGTGCCAACATGCTCCGAAATGTTAAACGCGGTGTTTATGTAATAACAGACTTTGGATCCTCCTGCGTTAAACAGTATTCGAACAGTAAAAGCTTTATGCAATTCCTCAAGCAGACAATTTCAAACAATAACCCTTGGAAGAGTAGCGTAGAGGATAAGACCAATAGCCAATCCAATGAGACAACCAATAATGAAGTCATAGAGAATACCGACGAAAGCTCGCCGCAAGAACAAATTGATGCCGCTTTTAAGCAGATCAATGATGAGCTACAGGAAAATCTATTGAAACATATTCTTGATAAAGACCCTGAATTCTTCGAGCGGCTCGTCGTAGATCTTCTTGTAAAAATGGGATATGGACAAGGGTGCCAAACTCAAATTTCTAACGATGGTGGTATTGATGGAATTATTGCCACCGACGCGCTCGGTTTTGATCCAATCTATGTACAAGCAAAAAGATATTCTCCAGGAAATACTGTGGGCCGTCCAGAACTTCAAGGATTCGCTGGAGCACTAGGAAGTATTTCAAGAGGTGTATTTATTACTACATCAAGCTTTGCAAAGAGCGCGATTGAGTGGGCATCGCATTATCCTCATGCAACACTTGTGCTTATTGATGGTAAGCGTCTAACAGAACTCATGGTGCAGTATGACTTAGGCGTTTCAACTGAACGCGTATATCGCATGAAACGACTTGATGGCGACTACTTTGGAGATGAGTAGCTAAGATATCAGCCGTCTTTATTCCCACTCATCTATAACGCCGTCTAAAAAATGTCTCAGTACAGATCTTTAGGCAATTAAATAGTTATAGATAAACGATCGGTTCTACAGAAAAACAAGATGAATTTGCAGACCTTCTTAAGTACTTAAGACAAAAGCTTTTTCAATATACATCCATTTTTCTCTGGAACCTTTATTTCAATTTCTAGGAATCTATATCTGTTCGTTACCACATACTCTCAACCCTCACTTTTAGATTTGTTCTAATAAATTTGAACAAATCTATTGTCCTTTTGCATTCTCTAAAATACAATTTGTTCTAATCAGTTTGAACATATTCAATTGTTTGTTTATTGATTATAAGACCAGTTAAAGGAGCTTTATGAATTGCAAACTAATGGAGCTCGGGAGTCTCGTATCAATAAAGACGGGAGCTCCTATGAGTCGAGCAAAGAAGATTGAAAAAGGAGATGAAATATCCTCAGTAAAAGTTCTTGTCCCAGGAGCAATGAATGCCGGTCAAATTGATGATAAACAATTAATTCTAGAACAGATTTCTAGGGTTAAGAATGAGCTATTTACTCAAGAAGGCGACATTATCCTGAAATCATCCACACCATACGACTGTGTATTTATTGATAAGAAAAACGAAGGTCTCCTGGTCACGTCATTTGGTCTTATTCTTCGCCCACTACATCCGGTAAAAATAAATATGTGCTACTTAGCGGCTTATCTTGAGCTTGAACAAACTAACAAAGAGCTCCAAGCTTTAAGTAAGGGAATATCTATTCAGCTCATTAAAAAAAGAGACCTTAGCGGGCTTTTAATACCAGTTCCATCTCAGGAAATCCAAGAGCAAATAGCAAAGATCTTTAAGCTCATACAAAATCAAAAGAAACTTTGCCGTGAAATAAGCAACGAAAGCGATTTGTTGCTTCACAGTGAATTTGCAAATCTAATCATCAGGAACTAAACATACCAATATCCACTGAAAGGATTGTTCTCATGATTACTGGAATAACTAAGAATAAAGTTGACGCAATTTGGCAGAAAATGTGGGAAGGCGGCATCACCAATCCCCTTGATGTAATTAGTAATCTCACTTATCTCATGTTTATGCGCTCTCTTGATGAGAAAGAGCTTGAGATAGAACGTATAGAGACAATGCTAGGGGTTGAGCAACCGCATGTCTTTCCCAAAGCGTTCATCAACGATCATAATGAGAAAATTGCTGGTAAAGAGATGCGTTGGCATTCTTTTAAAGATAAGCCTGCAGAAGATATGTATCGAATTGTCGATCGATTTGTATTCCCCTTCATTAAGACACTTAGCGATAGTTCAGCATTCTCTAAAGCAATGGAAAATGCCACTTTTGGCTTTCCTGCAGGAAAGCCAACACTTCTTGAAAGAGCTGTTACAGGAGTAGATGAGCTCCTCTCTGATTTTGACGATAATATTGGCGATCTGGGCGATCTTTACGAGTACATGCTCTCTAAACTGAGTACTGCTGGAAAGAACGGTCAGTTTCGCACGCCGAAGCATATTCGGGATATGATGGTCAAAATAGTTAACCCTAAACCAAGTGAGCTTATCTGCGATCCAGCTTGTGGAACAGCCGGATTTTTAATCTCTTCCGCAGAACATATTCGCAACAAATACGAAAAGCAAATGGATACTTCCGACTGGGATTGTTTTTCGGGAGCCGATGTAGCAAATCCCCAGTTTACGGGCTTTGAGATTGATCAGACCATGTTACGCATCAGTGCAATGAATCTAATGCTGCATGGGGTCGATTCTCCCGACGTGCGCTATCTTGATAGCATCTCGCAAAAGAACCAGGCTTCATCGCAATACGATGTAATTCTTGCTAATCCACCCTTCACTGGATCAGTGGATGAAGAGGACATCAATAAGAATTTACGTTCCATTGTTAACACTAAACAAACTGAGTTGCTTTTCGTTGCGCTTTTCCTACGTATGTTAAAGTTGGGTGGACGTTGCGCTTGTATTGTTCCCAATGGTGTTCTATTCCGATCCAACTCAAAAGCGTATCGGCAACTACGCAAGCAACTCGTTGAAGAGCAAAAGCTTGAGGCGATTATCTATATGCCCAGTGGCATCTTCAAGCCGTATTCTGGTGTAAGCACCGCAATTCTGGTTTTTACCAAGACCGATGCTGGCGGAACCGATAGTGTCTGGCTGTATAACATGGAAGGCGATGGCTTCACGCTTGACGATAAGCGCGATCCTGATGAAAGCCATGACGACATTCCCGATATTTTGGGTCGCTGGGCGAATCTCGACGCTGAGGCGGAACGTAAGCGTACCGAGAAGAGCTTCATGGTGTCCAAGCAGGAAATAGCAGATATGGATTACGATTTCAGTTTTAACAAATACGCTGAGACCGAATATGAGCGCGTAGAGTATCCCCCTACAAGTGAAATTCTCGACGAGCTTGATGAGCTAAATGCTCAAATGACCGCCGGTCTTGCTGAACTCCACAAAATGCTGGACGGTGAGTTCTAATGAGCAACAACAAACCCCCATTTATGGGGGAGTTGACATCGTTGAGCAGCTTGTGCTCAAAAGGAAAGTCATCATTACGCCAAAAAGATTTGAATGATGCAGGCTCTTATCCAGTATACGGTGCATCGGGAATTGTTGGTTATTTGGAGGTATATCAAAACGACCGCGAGTATATTGCCGTGGTTAAAGACGGAGCTGGAGTCGGACGCACAATAAAATGCAAAGGCAAATCGTCCGTTCTTGGTACGATGCAGGCATTGTTACCCCGTGAGGGAGTGGAATGCGACTACCTTTTGCATCTTGTTCGAGCATTAAATCTTGGATCAAGTTTCAATGGTTCAACCATTCCCCACATTTACTTTAAAGACTACGGAAAACTTCCAGTGCCCTCATTTTCACCTGAACAACAACGGGACATATCCAGACGTTTTGAGGAGGTTGAATCTCTAATTGATTTGGAAAATCGGACTTTAGAATGCCTTAACCATCTCATCAAATCACAATTTGTCGAGATGTTCGGAAGCAGCTCATTCCCCGAGGTTCAAATGGGACGGTTAATTAATGCGATTACAGCTGGAACCAATGTTGGCGGGCAACAAAGACCGCTTGGTGAAGACGAGTATGCTGTCTTAAAAATAAGTGCAGTGACAAAAGGGGTATTCCTGCCCGACGAATACAAGGTTGTTTCAGATGTATCTTCGATAAAGATGATTCATCCTCGAAAGGGCGACTTGCTGTTTAGCAGGGCGAATACGAGTGAGATGGTGGGATCGACTGCGATTGTTGATCGGGATTACGATAATTTATTCCTACCTGACAAACTATGGCGGTTGGATCCGGCGGAAGACGTTGATACGGTCTTTTTAAAGGAGTTACTCTCAACTCGGCAAGTTAGAAGGGAGATGTCGAAAGTGGCGACAGGCTCAAGCGGCTCAATGCAGAATATTTCTATGGCAAAGTTTAAAAAACTGTCTGCATTTTTGCCCCCCTACGATCTTCAACAACAGTTCGCCACCTTCGTCGCCAAGGTCGACAAATCGCGGTTTGTTGCTCGAAAATCCACAGAACTTATAATAAAAAACACGTAAACAATAGACGTTCAACTCGATGCGAGATTGCCATGAACTTCGACTTCTTAAAACGCCAGGACGGCTATTATGACCTTTTTGCCGATGCCTGCATTGAGGCGGAGAAGATTTATGCCGCATCACCCGCGATGTGTGCAGTTGGCTGTCGTAAAGCACTCGAACTCGCTGTTAAATGGGTTTATGCTATCGATCAGTCAATTTGCATGCCGTATCGAGACAACCTTTCCTCATTACTGCATGAAAGCTCATTTAGAGATTGCGTCGATGAGCGTGTCTGGCGCAAGCTCATTGGCATCAACAAGCTGGGAAATCTCTCTGTCCATACCGATCGTCGCGTTACGGCTGAAGATGCGATTCTCTCACTTCGAAGCCTCTTTGAATTTGTTGACTGGATTGATTATTGCTATGGGCCCGATTATGAGAATCGCAGCTTCGACGAGACAAAGGTTCCAAGAGCTAGCATCCAGCTTACTGTCCAACAAATTGCGGCCATCAAAGCTCGAGAGTCACTTTTTGCTGAAAAAGAAGAGGAGATTAAACGTCTTGAGGCTAAGCTCAAAGCAATGAGCAAGTTAGTCTCTGACGCTAAGGAAGATAACACCCAGAAACGAACTTTCAATCCCGAAGAGACAACTGAGTTTGCAACAAGGAAGCGCTATATCGATTGGGATTTGGGGCTTGCTGGATGGAAGCTTGACGAAAACGTATTGCAAGAGCGCGAAGTTCACGGTATGCCCAGCGCCGATGATCAATTCAATGGGACGGGATTTATTGACTATCTTCTCTTGGGCAAAGATGGTAAGCCACTTGCGGTGCTTGAAGCAAAGAAGACCACGTATTCCGCGCAAAAGGGCATGCAACAAGCACGACTTTATGCCCAGTGTCTTGAGAGCGAATATGGCTACAAGCCCCCCATCTTTCTCTCGAACGGATTTGAGACCTGGTTCATCGATGACGAACAGGGAGCGCCAAGGCAAGTCAGCGCAGTTTTCTCGCAAGATGATTTGCAGAAGATTCTTAATCGAAGGGACAGCGCCAAGGCTCCTTCCTCGTTGAAGGTAGACGAGTCGATTGCGGGTGGCGGAAACCGCTACTACCAAGTTGAGGCTATCAAACGTGTCTGCGCGAATATCGAAGCTGGTCATAGGAAGAGTCTGCTTGTGATGGCGACGGGTACGGGGAAGACGCGCGTTTCCGCGGCACTTGTCGACGTGCTTATGCGTTCAGGACATGTTAAAAATGTCCTATTCCTTGCAGATCGTGTGGCACTTGTACGTCAGGCAAAGAACGCATATCAGAACTATCTTCCTAACGTTTCATTATGCAATCTGTTATCGAATAAAGATGAGCGCGGCGCGCGTATCGTATTCTCTACATATCCGACCATTCTCAATGCAATCGATAACGAGAGAAACGAAGATGGGGACCGTATGTACACAGTTGCCCACTTCGATCTCATCATTGTGGACGAGGCTCATCGCTCCATCTTTAAAAAATACCGTGCGATTTTTAATTATTTCGACGCGCTTGTTGTTGGATTGACAGCAACTCCAGCAAATGAAGTCGATCGCAACACCTACGATTTCTTTGAAGTTGAGCGTGGAGTACCAACATATGTCTACGAGTACAAGACTGCAACCGAAGTCGATCATGTACTCGTTCCATATTATGGCATTGAAACTCATACCAACTTTATCGATGAAGGTATTACATACGACGATTTGACTCCCGAGGATAAAGAGACAATCGAAGAGGATTTTGAAGAGACCGGACAAGATGTTCCAGACAGAATTTCCGCGAACGAAATCAACTCTTGGGTATTTAACGAGAGTACTGTCGATAACGTACTTGAGACGCTCATGGAGCAGGGAATTAAAGTAAACGGCGGGCAAACACTCGGTAAAACGGTAATCTTTGCTCAAAGCCAGAAGCTCGCTCGTTTTATCGTCGAGCGTTTCGGCAAACTTTACCCGAATCTTCCAGGCGACTATATCAAGGCAATTCTCTACTCAGACGATTACTCACATACCGTCATTGATGATTTTGAGCTGAAAGAGCTTCCCGTCATTGCCGTCTCAGTTGATATGATGGATACGGGAGTTGATGTGCCTGAAATTGTAAATCTCGTATTCTTCAAGAAAGTACGCTCTAAAATTAAATTTTGGCAGATGATTGGTCGTGGAACGCGTCTTTGCGAAGGCCTCGAAGTCGAAGATCCTCTGGACGGTTCCCACGAAGACAAGCAGCGGTTCTTTATCTTCGATTGGTGTCGCAATTTTGAGTTCTTCCAGGAGAATCCCAAGATAGTCGAAGGCAAAATGGCTATCTCTCTATCTGAAACTATCTTCCAACGTCAGGCAGAGCTGATAAAACTTTTGCAGGAAAGTGCTTTTGCTTCTGATGTATATCAATCATTTCGCAATGAGCTAATAGGGATAATGCACGGACAGGTTATTGCTTTGAATGATGAGCTATTTTCTGTCCGACAGTATCGTAGAGAGGTGGATAAGTACCGACAAATCGAATCATATCGTGTCATAAGCGCAACTGATTTTTCCGAACTGAAATCTCCTATCTCTATGCTCATTGTGAATGACGAGTCAGATACAGACGCACTGCGCTTTGATGCTCTGATGTATGGATATATGGTTGCAGTCTGCAGCTCTCAAAATACTAGATCTTACAAGAAGCGATTGGAGTACATAGCAACTTCTCTGAAGGAGATTGTGTCCATTCCACAGGTCAAGGAAAAACTGCCTCTAATTGAAGAAATTGCAGATGAGCTGATATCCAACAATGTTGATCTACTTACTCTTGAAGAAATTCGAAAAGAACTCCGTGATCTTATCCGATTCATTACGCACGGGAAGAAAAGAAGGGATGTTATTACACATCTTGAAGACACCGTTACCAAAATCGTTTATGGTGTCGGCACAGACATGGATGAGAATTATGAAGATTACAAACTCAAGGTAGAACGCTATCTCAGGGATTATTCAGACACACTTGTTATTAATAAGCTGCGAACCAATAAGCCCATGACAAGTGAAGAGTTCACTCAACTGGAATACATTTTTACTCATAAACTTGGTAATGCTGAAGATTATGCAAAAGCTTATGGCAATACCCCATTTGGCTTACTTGTTCGTAAACTAGTTCATTTGGATCGCGAAGCAGCAATGGAAGCATTTGCAGACTTTTTAAATGATCAAAGCCTTAACGAACAACAGATATCGTTTGTAAAACGTGTCGTTAATTATGTTGTCGATAATGGCTATATGGAACCTCAAGCACTCATGCAGCCACCATTTGATCGTCCGAAATCATTTGTACGTATGTTTACAACACAGCAGCAGAGGAATCTACTAACTGCAATAAACACCATCAGAGAAAATGCCACTCAACCAGCAGCATAATAATATTGCCTGCTCTTCAATTCTCATCACTTCGTAGGGTATATTCACCAATTACTACAAAACGGAATTCTCCATGTACGAGTCTTTGACGAAGTTCATACCACTCATTGAAAAGGCAGATACCTACGGTGAGTGGTTTATTGATCGCAAACACGCTGGTACTGCCGATGACCCGTGGCAGATGCCTTTTGTTAACTATAGTGATGTGGTTAACGCCTTTAGAAGTGCTCTTGGTACTTTTGTTGATAAACATCCCAACATGCAACTAACAAGTTATGGCGAGATTCTCGAGGAGAGTGGCATTTCCTGGGGATTTGAGCCTATGGAAAACGTAGATGTTTCTAAATTCAGCGGTAGAACCGTTATGGCTTTGCTCGTCGGTGCTGTGCGCACTGAACGTTTCTGTGATGGAGCACTTTTACATTTTTTTGAAAATGCCTGTATCACACGTTGGTTGCAAAGGCTTGAAGAGATAGACGACGTCGGTAGCGATCACTAATTACTGCCCAGCCCCTACACGCTTCACAAATGGCTAGAAGAATGAGGTAGGTACCCATGAGCTTGGGTTTCGGAGGAGTTGCGCGTCTTGTTCTAAGTGACGAGAAGAGTGCCCTTTATCTTTACAAATGTGAAAACTTGAATAAGCCGGACAATAATCCACTCGAAGATGGTGAGATCTATATAGAGCTTGAACCAATCTTTTCCGCGTACATTCCCAAACGCACCAAACGCTATCCCGAAGGCATACCAATCCATTCTCCGGAGAACATCGATCTCGATGAGCTGTTCGCTAAAGGGTCTCTAGCAGTTAAAAACTGCTCGAATGTGTCATTTACCGATGCACGCGGGATTGACAGACAAGCAATAACACTCATATGGGAAATAGCTCTTGAGATTCAACTGTCAGGCAGTTTTCCGCCTAAAATAGGTTATTTCAAATAGGTTTATACAATGCGAAATCATAAAGCCTGTCCCTTCTAGCATTAAAGTCTGCCGAATGAATACAGCGTTTTGAGGTATGGCATCTTCAGGTATGTAAACTGTATCTTCACCCTTTATATATAGAACATATGTTCTATTCATGATATAATTGATTTACCGCTTCGGCTCGTGGTATAAAAAGATTGGTCGTCTCATAAGAGAGGGCTATCAAGGGCCGGGGGGGTCCCCCGGCATTTTTGTTATCTAGGGGTGGTACTCCATGAAGGAGCTCTCCGTTTTTGTTGATGAATCTGGTGATATCGGCGGAGAGTCGAGGTATTACCTTCTTGCCTTGGTTTTTCACGATCAGTGTAATGAGCTCACTCCTACGATCAGCCTGTATGAACAATCCTTGGGTAACAGAGACCTCCCTGATATTCCCTTCCATTTCAGTCCGCTCCTTAGAGCGAACGAAAGATACCAAGGACTCGATGTTCGTTGTCGCTCCAGTCTCCTTATGGCTTTCAATACGTTTGCGCAACACACGCCTTTTAGTTATCACGTCTTTGCATACCGGAAGGACAGATACAGTTCTTTTGAAGCAATTGGATGCGCTATGAGGCGGGATCTGATTGAGTTTCTGTTCAACCATATTGAGGACTTTGTCGAATTCAATCATGTCAAAATCTATTACAACAACGGTCAACCCCTCATTACCAAAACACTGCATAGAGCATTTGAATATGCGCTCTCAAAGAATGCGATCGTGTATCGGGACGCCCGTCCAAGTGAATATCGGATGTTCCAAATGGCAGATTTTGTTTGCGGCATCGAACTAGCTGCTTTGAAGTATGAAACCCATGAAGAGACTCCTACTGATCGCCGCTTTTTTGGTCAATGGCGTGACTTCAAAAAGAACTATCTGAGAAAGCTTAGACGCAAAGTGCTGTGCTAAGACAACCCAAAAACTAAGACGCAAATCATCAAACACAAAAGGGGTAAATTACTGGTCAAAGAGGGTGTAAACTACTCAGCCAACACATCGGAGGCGCGCTATGTCCATTGTTGCTGCATATGCTGTTCCTCATCCCCCACTCATTGTGCCTGCCATTGGCGGCGGACGCGAGCAAGAAATATCACATACCATAGTTGCCTACCAAGAGATTGCGCGTCGCATTGCAAAAGCCACGCCCGACACACTTGTTATCTCAAGTCCCCACACAGAGATGTATCTGGACTACCTCCACATTGCTGGTAGTCCCAGTGCGCAAGGAACATTTGCACAGTTCGGTGCCTCTCATGAAGGAAGCTCCGTAACATACGACTGCGAGTTCGTGCACGAGCTTTGTCAGCTTGCTCAAACCGAACAACTCCCCGCTGGCACAGCAGGTGAGCGCGATCCCTCCCTCGATTGGGGCATACTCGTACCCTTACACTTCATCCAAGCGGCCTGGGAAGAAGTTCATCCCGGCACTGTTACCCACTTCCATGGTTTGCCCCAGCTTCCCTGCAAGGTTGTTCGCATGGGCCTATCTGGTCTTTCTCCAGAAGATCACTACCGCATGGGCATGCTCGTGCAACAAGTTGCCGAGAAGCTCGGGCGGCGCGTTGTCTATGTTGCCTCAGGCGATCTTTCCCACAAACTCGCAGCGGATGGCCCTTATGGCTTTGCACCAGAAGGCCCTCTGTTTGACGATCTTGCATGCGATGTATTCCGCACAGGAGACTTTCTCAGGCTTCTTACCGCAGACCCAAGCATGTGTGAGCGTGCGGCAGAATGTGGACTGCGCTCTTTTCAGATAATGGCCGGCGCTTTGGATCGCACACCAATTGCCGCTGAATTGCTCTCGCATGAAGGGCCTTTCGGAGTGGGCTACGGCGTCGCTGCTTTTACACCTACAGGTCCTACCGGCAGCGATGCATCACGCGCTTTTGAAGATCAGTACATCGCATGGCATACAAAAGAGATGCAGCGTCTTCGTCATAGCGAGAGTCCTCTCGTGCAGCTCGCCCGCTTTACACTCGAACGATATATACGAGAAGGAAAACGCACAAATCCTCAGCGCGATCTGCCCGAAGATCTTCTCAACAACCTTCCGGAAGAGCTCTTTCATACGCGTGCTGGAGCATTTGTCTCTCTTAAAAAGAACGGTCAACTCCGCGGCTGTATTGGGACCATTTTGCCCACGCGCAGCAACCTGGCAGAAGAAATTTGCGCCAACGCGGTATCTGCTGGCACCCACGATCCGCGTTTCTCAGCGGTAGAAACATCTGAGCTTGAAGAGCTTGTCTACGATGTGGATGTGCTTTCCACCCCCGAACGCATATCTTCGCCCGATGAGCTAGATCCTGCTCGCTATGGCGTTATCGTGAGCACACCAGACGGCCGACGCGGACTGCTCCTCCCCGACCTCGACGGTGTAAACACGGTGGATGAGCAATTGTCCATTGCCGCGCGAAAAGGCGGCATCGATCTTGCAGATAGCAATATTCAACTCGAACGTTTTACCGTTACGAGGTATGTATGAGCATGACAAAGCCAAACACCCCCAACAGGAAGGCAGTCTGCCCGGTTTGCCCCCATCACTGCAAACTAGCGCTTGGTGAAACAGGCCGCTGTCATGCGCGGGAGAACCACGACGGCAAAGTTGTGGCCACGAACTACGGGCGAATAACGTCGCTTGCACTCGATCCTATCGAGAAGAAGCCACTGGGTCGTTTTATGCCAGGGTCGCTGGTGCTTTCTGTAGGTTCATACGGTTGCAATTTATCGTGTCCGTTTTGCCAGAACTTTGAAATTTCCCAGGCTCGTAGCCAAGAAGTTGCATGGCGTGATATCTCGCCAGACGACCTTGTTGCTCTGGCCTGTCAGCTCCGTGATAAGAACCCGCAGATCGCAGGCATTGCCTATACCTATAACGAGCCGCTCGTCGGCTGGGAATATGTGCGCGATTGTGCTGCACTCGCGCACAACAAAGGCCTTATAAACGTACTCGTTTCAAATGGTTTGGCAGAGCCGGCAATTATAAATGAGCTCTCTTCTTTTATTGATGCAGCAAATATAGACCTCAAGGGGTTTCGCCCTGAGTTTTACCGCATGTGTGGCGGTGGTTCCGAGGCACTTGCCTGCGTCAAGAATACTATCCAGCAACTCGCCGCAGAAACACAATGCCACCTTGAGGTGACAACGCTCGTCATACCCGAAGAGAACGATTCAGACGACGAAATAAAACGTATAGCCCAGTGGCTTTCTCAGCTCGATTGCGGTAATGGGAATCGCGGCGAAACAGAGCTTGTTTATCACATCACCCGATTTTTTCCACAGTGGCACATGACGGATCGGCCACCCATACCGGTTGCTACGGTCTATCATCTGGCAGATGTTGCACGACAATATCTTGAGCATGTGTATACGGGTAACTGCTAAATTTGATTATCGGCTTTTACCTGCACTGTTATCTTCGTGAAAGACCTTTGAAAGGTTTGTTATTTCCAGTCATGCTACCCTCCAATTTACTCAATTGTTCCAGTGTAAGTGAGTGTGGGCAACTACTTAAAAATGAGGAGGTTTATCATGAGTACTATTGAAATGGTTAGGGGATCGGCAATGAATATTCTTTCTGCAAAAGAAGCGGCTAGAACAGCAGTAGAGATGCTCATAGAGCTTATTCCCGATGCAAAATATGCCTCACTTGAAGGTATTGAGCTAAGCAATGATGAGCGTTATTGGAATGTTATTGTCGGCTATGTTCGCAGCGAAGATATACCTGCCACAACAGGCCTAGCAACACTCGCAAGCACTAGAAAAACTCGAACATATAAACTGATTGTTCTCGATAAAAAGACGCTTGAACTAATAAAACTTGAGCCATATCGGGAAAAATCTTATGAATAGCATTGCGCTTGATACAAATATTATTCTTCTTTTTCTCGTTGGAATGGTAAACCCGAATTTCATTTCTAAACATAAGCGGCTCAGAAAGTATTCGGAAGAGGACTTTACTTTTCTTTGTAAACTATTGGCACATTTTGATCGGATTGTTGTAACACCAGGTTGTATAGCTGAAACAACAAACCTACTTGACCATAGTCTCCTCGCACAAAAACAGTTTTTTCCAAAACTCAGAGAGCTGCTCCATAATCCCGAACAGCTTTGTGAAACATATATCCCCTCGATACGTGCTTCAGAAATTAATGCATTTCTTTGGCTCGGTATTACCGATGCCACATATATAGACCTAGCTCAGCAAGGAGTTCCGATTATCACAAGTGATTTTGACTTATTCACTCAGGTAGTAGCTTATTGTGATAGAAGCATCAATTTT
>URWR01000022.1 GCA_900551595.1 uncultured Coriobacteriaceae bacterium | reverse complement strand
CTGGTACCTACGTAGTGGCCATCATGTCAAATGCACCACAAGATTTTGCAGCTCTTATACCTGTCGTAGATGCGGTAAACATGGCCCATGGAGAGCTTACCGGTGGAAGCACCAGCTCACTCATAACACCACAAACACAGATCCCATCTGATAGTTAGCGCTTAAAACTCGCCCACAAAACGAACTTCCGGCTGCAAGCGCACGCCATTAAGGCGCTCTACCTCATCTTGTACATGCGTGATAACCGCGCGCACATCCGCTGCTGTGGCATTATCAACATTTACAACGAAACCGGCATGTTTTTGTGAGACTTCAGCGCCACCCACACGATAGCCCTGTAAGCCAGCATCAGAAATGAGTTTGCCCGCAAAGTAGCCCTCTGGACGCTTAAAGGTCGATCCCGCGCTTGGTAATTCCAAAGGCTGACGGTTTTCTCGACGAGCTGTTAAATCATCCATCCGAGCACGAATGGCTTCTTCGTCGCCACGGGTAAGGCGGAAGGTGGCAGAAAGCACCACAAGACCGTCGGTGTTAACACGGCTCGTGCGGTATCCAAGTTCAAGCTCATCATTCTTGAGATCGAGCACTTCGCCGTCGGGCGTAAGCACACGCGCCTCTTCAAGCACATCGGAAATTTGACCATCATAGGCCCCGGCATTCATAAAGACAGCACCACCAACAGTGCCAGGAATACCACAAGCAAACTCAAGCCCGGTAAGACTAAGGGCGCACGCCATCTCTGCAGCATCGGAAAGCGTAACCCCCGACTGGCATACCATGCGCTCGCCATCTACCAAAAGATCATCAAAGGCATCAGCCATGCAGATAATAACGCCTCGATAGCCCTTATCTCCCACAAGCAGATCTGAGCCGCGCCCTAAAATAAAATAAGGCACGCCTAAATCCCGGCATATGTTTACAGCCGAAACAACGCGGTCGGGTGAATCGGGCGTTACATAGACATCTGCAGGGCCACCAATTTTAAACGTGGTGTGATTGCACATAGGCTCATCGAGAAGTACATCGCCAGGCCCCATTGCACGTTCAAGCCGTGCCACAAGAGCAGAACGAGAAAGATCGGGCGTATCACTGCCATGGTCGTCGGCCATGATGAGGTTCACTCCTTCAATATCTGTGCAAGTGAAACTTTATAAGACGTATCGTTTCACTCCTTACATGCTCCATAAAGTATACCCGCCATGTCCACAAAGCTCATCTTTATCTACTTTCTGACATATAAGCGTGCTATAGTTCCGTATCAGTTTCAGGGCGGGGTGCAATTCCCCACTGGCGGTAACGGCACTAGAGCACAAGGCTCTACAAAGCCGAAGTCCGCGAGCCGCAAACGCGGTTGATCCGGTGAGATTCCGGAACCAACGGTAACAGTCCGGACGGAAGAAACGGAGGCCATGTATGGCAACCACTACCCCTATGCGGCACGATACTCATTCAACTACGGCCCAAGGCACC
The DNA here is from genome assembly GCA_900551595.1 of uncultured Coriobacteriaceae bacterium. Lineage (GTDB taxonomy): Bacteria > Actinomycetota > Coriobacteriia > Coriobacteriales > Atopobiaceae > Coprovicinus > Coprovicinus avistercoris. Next base: position 14,417 of record URWR01000022.1, on the reverse strand, counting down.
TGGTCGACCAAGCGCATTGCCGTAACAGCTCTTTTGTGTGCCGTTTCTCTTGTCTGCACCCTTATGCTGGAATTCCCCATTATTCCTGGCATCAATTGGTTGCAGTATGACCCATCGGCTATCATCGCCCTGCTCGCTGGATTTGCCTTTGGCCCAGCCACAGGAGCCGTCGTTTCCATTCTGCCTTACTTAGTACACCTGGCCACTATGAGCGGTGTATATGGAACCATCATGGCTATCTTGGCTACTTTTACACTCGTTATGCCAGCATCACTCATATACAGCCACAACAGAAGCCTGCGTGGCGCTATCTTAGGCCTTGTTGTGGGTGCTGTCGTATGCCTCGTAGCTTGTATCGTAGGCAATATCCTTATTACCCCGCTGTATATGGATATCTCTGTGCAGGGCGTGATTGACACAATCGTGCCTATACTTCTTCCTTTTAACCTTGCAAAAATTGCCATCAACTGCGTGGTAACTGTCCTGATCTACAAGCCTGTTACCAAGGTTCTTTCGGCATAAATCGCATCTAAAACTGTACTCCATACCATGACACACACTAAAAACGATAAACCCTTAGCACGTCTCTCACATATAACGTTTCAATACGAGCATGGCACCATTGCATTGGATGATGTTTCTTTTGAGCTCATGCCTGGAGAGTACGTCTGTATACTCGGCGCAAACGGGTCCGGTAAGTCTACGCTTGCTTCAGTGCTTACCGGGCTTGCTGCTCCCGATACGGGAACCGTAGAACTGGTTGGACAAACAGTCTGTAAAGACGGACAAGCCGATTTTGAGGCATATCGACAGGCACGAAAAGCGCTTGGTCTTGTCTTTCAAAACCCCGACGATCAGCTCGTAACGTCGGTGGTTGCAGACGATATAGCCTTTGGTCCAGAAAATCTCGGCGTTCCCCCCGAGGTTATTGGCGCTCGTGTCAAGCGTGAACTCAAACGCGTGGCTATGAGCGATTATGCTCATGCCGACCCGGCGCATCTTTCCGGAGGACAAAAACAACGTGTTGCCATTGCAGGAGCACTTGCCATGGAGCCGCAGCTTCTTGTTCTTGATGAGCCCGGTGCATTGCTTGACGTACGCGGACGCAATTCAATCATGCGCGTCATTAAACGCCTGCATAACACTGGTGTTGCAATCGTTCATGTAACACATTTCATGGATGAAGCGCTTGCAGCCGACCGTGTGCTCGTTATGTCCCATGGCCATATTGTGCGCGAAGGTACCCCTCAAGAGGTTTTTTCTGAGCCGCTCAACTCTTTTGGTCTTGAGGCACCCTTCGCCGCACGCCTTGCCGAGCATTTGCAGCATAGAGGCCTTCCTGTTGCATGGACATGCAAAGAGGATGTTCTTGTTCAAGAGCTTGCTGGGATTGCCACTTTGCATGCATCTACAGCAAATCCTATTCATAATCCAGCCTCATCGCTCGTCTCTTCAAAGCACGTCTCTTCAACGCCTATACAAAACAACATCAACGCAAGCACTGAAATGGCTATTCTTTGCGATCATGTCTCGTACTCATATGCCCCACAAGGCAATCAGAATTACCACGTCGCACTTGATGATGTTTCTTTTGCTGTGCCTGCAGGTACTACTTGCGCCATAGTGGGACAAACAGGCTCAGGAAAATCTACCCTCCTTCGCCTTTTGTGCGCACTTGAGAAACCGGATAAGGGCCATGTGGTAGTGCTCGGCATTGATACCGCACGCAAGCGAAATCGCCGTCAGCTCTATGGACGTATTGGCTATGTTATGCAGCGTCCTGAACGCCAACTCTTTGCTCAAACTGTCTTTGAAGATGTTGCTTTTGGCCCCAGCAACCTCAAGCTCACCCATGAAGAAGTGAGGCAAAAGACAGAACGCGCTCTTAAACTTGTTGGTCTCTCTGAGCGAAAAGATGCTTCACCCTTCGAGCTTTCGGGCGGACAAAAACGTCTCTGTGCACTTGCAGGCATCCTTGCGATGGAACCCACCATTCTGCTGCTTGACGAGCCAACTGCAGGACTTGATCCTCATGGTCGTCATGAGCTGGAAACTATTCTTAAACGCGTGCATGAGCAGGGCGTTACACTCATTACCGTCACGCATTCCATGGACGATGCTGCACAGGCAGATCAGGTCGTGGTACTCGATCGTTCACACATCCTCATGAACGGAACTCCAGAACAAGTCTTCTCGGTAGAGAATCGTGCGTTACTCAAAGACTCTGGATTGGGACTCCCCCACGCTCTAACCTACAATCTCGCTCTACAAGCCGCCGGCATACACAACCTGGGCAATCCGCTCGATATGGACACGCTGGTTACCCGTATTGTGAGCAATTATTCACGCCAAGGGGTGAGCTAGCATGGCATTCCGTATCTCCCTTGGCCAATACTGTGCAGGTAATTCTTTTGTTCACCGACTGGATCCACGCGCCAAACTTGCTATTGCGCTTATTGGTATGATTTCGGTCTTTTTTATATCCAATACGGCTCAGCTGCTTTTTGCCTTCATTGTTTCACTTGGCATTATTGTGGCTGCACAGGCAGCACCGAGCAAAGTGCTCAGATCCATCCGCCCCGTGGTAATTATGCTGTTGGTCCTGAGTCTTTTTAATCTGCTTCTTGCCCGCGGCGGTCAGCCCCTCTGGACCTGCGGTCCGTTTGAAATTACTACTGGCGGCATACGCGCCGCACTTCTCTATCCTTTGAGGATGATTCCTGCCGTTATTATCATGGCAGTTCTGCTGCTCACAACAACGCCAACGCAGCTTACCGATGCTTTTGAAGCAGCACTCTCGCCCTTAACGCGCTTTGGGCTGCCAGGTCATGAGCTGGCACTAGTCTTTTCTCTTATGCTGCGCTTTGTTCGGCTGACGAGACTCAAGCTATTATCGATGCTCAAACAGTGCGTGGTGCATCCTTTAAGCATGGCTCAAATCGGCTGCGCGCCATCAGTTCAATCCTCATCGCGCTGCTTGCAAGCTCTCTTCATCATGCTGATGGACTTTCTCGTGCACTTGACGCTCGTTGCTATGAGGGCGGTAGCGGAAGAACCCATTGGCACCCGTTGGTGTATACGCGCAGAGATTTCATCGCAGCCGTACTGTGCGCCGCCTACCTTGTTCTTCTCGCGTTCTTATCCACGATAGGTATGCCAGGACCCTTAGGATAATTTCCCAAGGGTCCTGCAAAACTGTTTATGTACCTATGAGGCGACGCTTACAGGCGATCTGCGATCTCGAGCACAAGGCGCTCGGTCTTATCCCAGCCTAAGCAAGCATCAGTGATGGACTTGCCGTATACGCCACCATCAACGGGCTGATTGCCGTCCTCAATATACGACTCAACCATAAAGCCGCGGAACAGGCGAGCGATTTTGCTTGAGCGCGCCACGCTATCGAGCACCTCATTGCAAATACGCACCTGCTCTAAAGGACGCTTGCCCGAATTGTCGTGGTTGCAGTCGATAATAACCGCCGGGTTAGCATATTTCTCGGGCACATAATTGTCGGCCAAGCGCTCAAGATACTCATAGTGATAGTTCGGATAGTTAATACCATCCAAACCGACATAGCCTCTGAGCACTGCATGCGCAAGCTCGTTACCAGAACTCTGGACTTCCCAGTTACGGAAAATGAACGTCTGTGGCTGCTGAGCTGCATAAATCGAATTGAGCATAACCGTTGCGCTGCCACCGGTTGGGTTCTTCATGCCAACTGGATAGGGAACACCACCTGCAACCAAGCGGTGCTCTTGATTTTCTACCGATCGAGCACCCACTGCGATGTATGAAAGCAGATCGATAAGATACTGATAATTGTCGGGATACAGCATCTCATCGGCCGTAAAGAGACCCGTTTCTTCCACCACACGCAGATGCATATGGCGAATAGCCTTTACACCCTCAAGCAGATCGGGGGCTGCCTCAGGATCGGGATTGTGAAGCAGACCCTTATAGCCCGTACCATTTGTACGCGGCTTGTTTGTATACACCCTCGGAATAACAATGAGCTTGTCAGACACACGCTCAGCCAGAGCTGCAAGGCGTGTTACATAGTCGAGTACCGAGTCTTCACGGTCTGCTGAGCACGGACCGATAATGAGAAGATGCTTGTCAGATTCGCCTTTGATAACTGCTGCTACCTCGGCATCAAATGCAGGCTTGCGAGCTGCCATCTCAGGGGAAAGCGGCATATCCTCACGTATCTCTTTTGGAATGGGCAGCTTTCTCTTGAAATCAAGTGACATACTTCTCCTTCCAGACGCACGGTATACTCGCAGTTACACCCGAGATTGCCAGAGCGTCTCTATATCTTGTTCCTTGCACCAGTGCAGGGGCAAGAGATTAAACATGCCAAGTTGGAATCCTAGCATCTGTTGGCACTATCAATAACCCGCAATAAAACTGATAACAAATTGTCCTCACGCTATGGATAACTCGCGAGTAACACCTTAGGGTCGTATACTTTTCTGAGATGGGAGTAAATTCTCTCAGACGACGCATCCGCAAAGCGCAGAATTTCTCTTGCGCACTCCCAAAAGGAGGCATCATGTCTCAGAAAAAAGATCCGAAGGATACTTACGTACTTGTTACTGGTGGCGCTGGTTTTATAGGTAGCCACACGGTTGTTGAACTTTTGCAAAGCGGCTATCACGTTGTTATTGTCGACGACCTCTCTAATTCATCAGAGCGTGTTATCGACCGTATTGGCCAAATTGTCGGAGAAGAAGCCGCTTCTCGTCTCGCTTTCCGCAAGTTGGATGTAAACGATAAGGCGGCACTGGAAAAGGTATTCGAAGAGTTCCTCATTGATAGGGTTATTCATTTTGCAGGCTACAAAGCCGTCGGAGAATCGGTACAGAAGCCTATTGAGTACTACAGCAACAACTTGGGCAATACGCTCACCCTTGTTGATGTGATGCGCAATCACAATTGCAAATCGATTGTTTTCTCAAGCTCAGCCACGGTCTATGGAGATCCCGACTCGCTGCCTCTTACCGAGGAGAGCCCTAAAAAACCCGCAACGAATCCTTACGGCTGGACTAAATGGATGATTGAGCAGATTTTGTCCGATCTTACCGTTGCCGATGATGAGTGGAACGTTGTACTTCTGCGCTACTTCAACCCCATTGGAGCTCACCCCTCAGGCCTTATTGGCGAAGATCCAAAGGGTATTCCCAATAATCTCGTTCCATATGTTGCGCAAGTGGCTGTTGGAAAGCGCGATGCCGTACATGTGTATGGCGACGATTATGACACGCCCGATGGCACTGGTGTGCGCGATTACATTCACGTAATGGATCTCGCCTCTGGCCACGTGGCTGCACTGGCTTGGATGAATGGCCGCACCGGCGTAGAGATCTTTAACTTGGGTACCGGCAAAGGCAGCTCAGTGCTTGATATTATCAAGGCCTTCTCCGCTGCTTGTGGCCGTGATCTCCCCTACGTTATTGAGCCGCGTCGCGCTGGCGATGTAACGGCAAACTACGCCGATTGCTCCAAGGCTAAACGCGAGCTTGGCTGGGAGGCACGTTACGACATTAACGATATGTGCCGCGATTCGTGGAACTGGCAGTCTCACAACCCTAATGGCTACGAGGACTAGTAATGACAACATCTTCCCCCAAAACAGAGCAGAATCCTTTTGTTGTCTATTTGCATGAGAAACTGCCGCTTGTTGAGCAGGCACTTACTGATGCACAGACTCATCCTTTAACGGATTCTGCTTCTGCTGCCGATCTTGCGAACTATCTTTATAGTCCGCTTGCACGCTTTACCGCTTCTGGCGGCAAGCGCGTTCGACCTGTTCTCGCTCTCTTGGGTGCTGAGGCAGTTGGAGGTAAGGCTGAACAGGCACTCTCTGCAGCAGTCGCAATTGAATTGTTTCAGAGCGCCGCTCTTATCCATGACGACATTGCCGACGAAGGAGAGTTGCGTCGCGGTGAGCCCTGCCTGTACAGAACAGAAGGTATTGGACTTGCAATCAATGCTGGAGATCTAGCCCTTACCAACGTGATTGAAATCGTTCTTAACGATAACAGCCTCGATGAAGCGCATCGTCTCAACGTTGCCCAGGCACTTATCGAAATGGAACGACACACGTTGGAAGGGCAAGCGTTGGATCTTGGTTGGGTCCGTGATGGTCGCTGGGACCTTACAACACAGGATTATCTCTACATGGTCACGAGCAAAACAGCTTGGTATACCGCTGCAAGCCCTCTTTATATTGGCGCTCTTGCTGCTGGGGCCTCAAAAGAGGCAGCTCAGGGTCTTATTGAGGTGGGTCTTCCTGCGGGTATTGCCTTCCAGGTGCAAGATGACTTGCTTAATTTAATAGGTGATCCCACTAGCCAAGGGAAAGATTTTCGCTCGGATATTACCGAAGGTAAGCGCACGCTTGCAGTGGTATGGGCGCTCAGCCATTTGGGTTCTCCCGATCGCGAGGAGCTTATTACTATTCTTGAATCATCAACTAACGATTCAGAGCAGCTTGCGCGAGCTGTCGAGCTTATTGAGATTGGCGGCGGTATAGCATATTGTCAGGAAGTTGCTCAAAAAAATGTCGATAAGGCCATACAGGCAGCAGAAAGCCTTGCCCACAAGGGGCTTATTTCTGACACAGCATGCAAAATGCTTCAAGCTATGGCGGATTTTTTTGTTGAGCGAGCCAAGTAAGCATTTGGTTTGACTCACTTACGAGGAGGTACGATGGATCCCATTCGCGAAGGCGCGAGCGGAGTCGCAGTAGAAGATATACAGGATCGTTTGAAGAAGCTTGGATACGAAATATCCGAGGCAGAGCAGACGGCCTGCTCCTTTGGATCTTCCACAGCTGAAGCAGTCACACGCTTTAGGCTTGACCATGATTTGCCTTTAGGCTCTGAGATTGACTCGGCTACCTGGGCTGCCCTGGTTGATGAGTGCTATGAACTCGGTGACCGCACGCTCTATTTGCGCCTTCCCAATCTCCATGGCAACGATGTACGCGAATTGCAAACGCGTCTCAATATTTTGGGCTTCTCTTGTGGCATTGAAGATGGATATTACGGCGTTCATACCGAAGCTGCCGTAAAGCAGTTCCAAGAAAACGTTGGTGTTCTTGCTGATGGCATGGCCTTTGCAGATACGTTTGACGCCATTGATCGACTGCATCATGTATGGGGTGGCAAACCCGCGTCAGGCCCACACCCACAAGGACCTATGGGCTATGCACGCGCCTCTGATGTACTCGAAGACATCCGCTTGGGATTTGCTGCAGATGATCCTATTTCACGCAACGTTGCTGGGCGTATATGGAATCTTGCCTACGCCACCACTGAGCGCGCAAGTGTGACGCTTATCGACCGTCTTGAGGAAGCAAATACAGAAGATCGCATTGTCTTTCTCATCTCTCCTGGCGAGCGCCCTGCAGACTGCAAGCTTGCTAACGTCGAGATTGATGATCCTGACACACTGCCCCGTCGCATTCATACCGCATGTGAGGCCTCAATACCCAAACATGCACCCGTGCGGCTTGAGCTTCCTGTTGCACATTCTTATGACGGAACCTTTTCCGCAAACGATGCGCAAACCTTAGCAGTCATGCTTCTCGATGCAATCTGCGGTGCATTTAGCGACCGTATCTAGTACGTGGCTTCAAGTTTTGTCCTGAAAGCCTGCTTATATTCTGAAACTAGAATTAAGCAGGCTTGGACATGTGCGTATCGATTATTAGTGAATGCTGTAAGAAGAATTCTTTCAATCTCTGTGCAAATCCGGGCTCACCCTGATACAATCGGCAAGGCTTACTAAACCTGTTATACTTTGTTTCGGTTGAGTTTGTGCAATTGGGGCATCGTCCAATGGTTAGGACACGGGATTTTGGTTCCCGTGATGGGGGTTCGACTCCCTCTGCCCCAGCCACCTGAGAGTTAAGCGAACCCCTAGATTCGGTTTCCGAACTGGGGGTTCGATTTTTATATGTTCACAATCTTTGTTCCATGAACTTCCGAAACGCCCAACTCATTCGCCACAGCTTCGGCGTTTTTCCAAGTAATACCTCCTCCAGGAAGCACAATAATGCGCCCTGAAGCATAGGATACGTACTCTTGCAAGCGGCCAATGTTTTCCTCGATGGGCATTCCAGCTGCCCCTCCGTGGGTAAGAATGCGCTCTACACCCTCATGAGCCAGCCAATCGATAGCAACAAGCTGTTTGTCTGGATCAATCGCATCAAATGCCATATGAAACGTCACTGCTATCCCCTGTGGCGCCGTATCAGTTGGTTCATGAGCTAAACGGATAAGCTCACGTGTAAGCTCCTGATCAATTGAGGAATTATGTAAGCAACCAAAGACAACACCATGAACGCCCAAGTTTTTAGCGCAGAGCAAATCATCGCGCATCATGGCTGCCTCATCATTAGTATATGCAAAGTTGCCCCCGCGAGGCCGCACCATGCACATAACCTCAACCCCCTGTTCGCGCGCAAAGGCAACTGCTGCACGAATAACACCATAACTAGGAGTAGTGCCCCCTACCGCAAGGTTGTCGCAGAGTTCAATACGTTGCGCTCCGGCAGCCACAGCCTGAGCAACATGTTCCATGTTCTCCGCACAAAACTCCTTAATCAAAGCGTTTCATCCTTCCTTACTAATTCGTCACTCGTCACCAACAAACTTCTGAATCACAATGGAGTATGAAGGAAGAGAGGTATGTAATGGCGCGTATTCTGCTGGTTGAAGATGACCCTATTATCACATCTTCACTCTCAGAGCTTCTCGGAACAGAGGGGCATAGTGTACAGACTTGCACCACACAAGATGAAGCGATTCGGCTCGCTTGTTCATCTTCTGCCTCCAATCCCTATGACCTGGTGCTCCTTGATATCGCCTTAGCTTCTGGCAATGGTTTTGCCGTCTGTGGCGCAATTAAGCAAAAGCACCCTTCCCTACCAGTAATCTTTCTTACCGCATCGGGAGATGAATACAGCACCGTTGCTGGTCTTGGAATGGGAGCCGACGACTACATCGCCAAACCCTTCCGTCCAAATGAGCTTTTAGCTCGTATTGGCGCAGCTCTTCGCCGATCTCATCCCGAGCATCGTCTTGTACAGCATGGATCGGTCTCCATAGATCCAGAGAGAGCCTACGTTTGTCGCGAAGGCAAGGAGCTTGTCCTCTCAGCCTTGGAATATCGACTACTTCTCCTTCTTGCAACTCATAAAGGTCATCTGGTCACACGCGACATGATTCGCGAGGCCCTTTGGGATGATGCTGGTGCTTATATCGAAGAGAACACCATTAGCGTCTATATAAAGCGGCTCCGCAATAAGATTGAGAAAGATCCCGCTCATCCCCAGTGCATCGTTACTATTCGTGGTCTGGGCTACAAAATATATGGATAAGAACTTGGCTTCTTCCACCAACCATGAACCCCTTGCTACATTTTCAACCTCTCAGGAGACAAACATGCTATTGAGAAATAACGAGCTGAAAATATCGCTCGGTATAGCAGGAGGCGTCGTTCTTGTCAGCACAGCTGGATTGGGGGCCTATCTCTCACAGCTGACTTCTGCCTATGGGCTCAACAGCAGCTTAGTTACTACAGGTTGTGCCTGGATACTTCTTACCTCAGCAATCCTCATAAGCATATTTGGTCTCTTTACCATCTGGCGCTACCACCAGCTGAGAAATCTTGCTGCTCGTATTGATGAAGCACTTCATTCTGATAGGTCAATTAGTTTTGCAAGCATGAGCGAAGGAGAGCTGGCGATTCTTGCTAACGAGATTGATAAAGCCTTCACGCGCCTACACAGGACAAACGAAACCCTCGCACAGGAGCGCACCTTCTTAGCAAATTCGCTTGCCGATATTTCCCACCAGCTCCGCACCCCTTTAACTTCGCTGGGACTTATGCTTGCGTTGGCTCGCAAAGATCTCAAGGGGTTGTCGGAGACTTCGTGCACGCCTTCCCAGCTCGCACTGAACGCAAACCACACCTCAGAGGATTCCTGCTACTCCAACCTTGCCAAACATGTAAACATCGCACGTCAGCTTGTTGATCAGATCCAATGGCTGGTGGAATCTTTACTCACTCTTGCGAGAACCGACGCAGGTGCTATTGCTTTACAGCATGAGCAGGTAAACGTTGAGGCGCTTGTTAAGGCAGCAATAGCTCCGTTTGAAGTAGCTTTCGAGCTTTCTCAAATACAGCTGGAATACAACATCGATCCAACCATACATTTTGTTGGCGATGAGAGATGGACCAGCGAGGCACTCAAGAACATTCTTAAAAATTGTCTGGAACACACGAAACCAGGTGGCTCGATATCGATACGTGCGTCGCAAGATACCCTTGCCTGCCGCCTGTGCATTACCGACACTGGATCCGGCTTTGATCCTGAAGACTTGCCACATATTTTTGAGCGATTCTATCGAGGCAAGCAGAGAAGTTCCTGTCAAACAACAGGAGAAACGTCTCAACCACATTCTGTTTCTATCGGTGTAGGCATTGGGCTTGCATTGGCACAAAGCCTTATTGTGGCCCAGGGTGGACGCATAACAGCTTCCAATAACACGAATCCCGACGGATCAGTAGCTGGGGCCCGTTTTGACATAACCTTTTTCAAAGCCATTGTTTGATCGCAAGCAATACACAGAGAATTGACCGTCTTTCAATCTGTATGACAGATCTGTCATATTGCCGACATGGCCGTGCAAGCTACGGTCCTCATCATCATGATTGGCATAGCCGCATGATAATGGAGGCGTTATGGATCTACTTACCACACGCAATTTAAGCAAAACGTATGGCTCGGGAAAGAGTGCAGTCCACGCAATCAGTGACATAAACCTCTCGATACAGGAGGGGGAATTCATTGCTATTGTCGGCTCATCGGGGTCGGGCAAATCAACCCTCATGCACCTATTAGGTGGCGTGGACCGTCCCACCGACGACACGGTATATCTCAACGGGGAAGACATCTACGCTCGCTCTGACGAAAAACTTGCAGTATTTCGCCGCCGCGAGGTTGGCCTGGTCTATCAGTTCTACAACCTTATCCCCGTGCTTAACGTCGTAGAAAATATGACACTTCCCGTTCGGTTAGATGGCAGAGAGATAAACAAAGAACGGCTGGATAATCTTATCCATGAACTGGGTCTCACTGGCCTTGAACAGCATCTTCCCAACCAACTGTCCGGCGGCCAGCAACAGCGCGTCGCTATTGGTCGAGCTCTCATGAACGCACCTGCTATTGTTCTTGCAGACGAACCAACAGGCAATCTTGATACACGCAACACTGCCGAGATCATGAATCTGCTGTGCGCATCAAATCGCAAATACGGACAAACACTCGTTGTTATTACTCATGATGAGGATGTTGCCCTTATGGCCGACCGCGTTATCTCCATAGAAGACGGTCACATCGCTTCAGACGAGCGACAAACACCCTCAAAAACGAGCGACATCATCTCCTCTTTAGCCACCGAAACGCGCTAGGAGGAGACCATGGGCATTATTACAAGCTTTACTCTTCGCTCGCTTAAGCGCAATTCATTCCGCACGGTAGTTTCAATCATTGGCATTGCCCTTGCTTGCGCATTACTAACAGCCGTATGCACCAGCGTTGTCACCTTTCAAACCCTGTTGGAACAAAGAACACGCGCAGACGAAGGGTCTTGGCAGGTTCTCGTAGAAAATGTCACACCGGACCAGTTGCAGAAGCTTGCTGATTCTCCTCGTCTTGACACCGCTCAAACCGTAACTGAACTTGGAGCAGTTAGGCTTGGTGACAAAAACGCCAAGTACTACGGCGATTATCTCTATCTCAAAACATGGCCGGAAGAGCTCTCACACCAATCGGACCAATCTTCTGAGCAAACCTCTTCAGCACTCGCTTTACCAGCGCTCGTAAGCGGACGAGCACCGCAATCCCCTAACGAAATTGTTCTGCCGAGCTATCTGGAGGATGTTGAACTTGCCCCCTGTGGCCTTTCAACCTCAGGGAAACTCTCACTTGGCAGTACCGTTACGCTCAATCTTGGTACGCGTTTATCATTTGATACAACTAAGCCAAACGACACTCCAACAACAATCGTTTCTTCACAAGGCACCTGGCTTCGTGAGCCCAGTGACGGTCAGCCTTATTCAGAGCAATTCTTGCCAGACTTAGGAACTCACACGTTCACTGTTGTTGGATTTGTGAGAGAAAATGCCCTCGGATCAAATCTTTTGCTCAGCCAATCTGCTTACACCTATGATCCAGATGCCCTTTTATTGGCTGCAACAGACACCTCCGATGCAACACGCACATCGGTTGCCTTCTCTCTTGTCGATGCAAAGTCATACGACGACCTAACCGATTTCTCAACCAGTTTGTTTGGAGAGAAAAGCTCAGCTAATGATGGCTTGCAGGATGGCAATACTTACGACTTGCATAGCAGCTTGCTCCGTTGGCAGGACATATTTGATAACCGCTCTATCTGGGATTCGCTCTGGGGTCTCGCGCTTGTCCTTGGGATAGTCATTATTGTTGCGGGGATATCAGTTATTTACAACGCATTTGCCATTTCGGTGGCAGAAAGAACGCAGCAGTTTGGGTTGTTGGCCTCGCTTGGCGCAAGCCGTCGTCAACTGAGAAGAGCAGTGCTCACTGAAGGAATGTTGTTGGGTTGCATCGCCATTCCTGTTGGATTGGTGTTAGGCATTGTTGGATGCGAGGTTGTATTTTCGACAAGTACAGAAAGCATCCTCATTATTGTTGGCGCAGAAACGCTGCAAGGAGCCGCTGTTCATGCCATTATTTCGTGGCCAGTCCTTATTCTTACAGCCCTTGTTTCTTTGGCTGTCATATTAATAAGCGCCTGGATTCCCGCCATCCGCGCGAGCAGAGTCTCAGCTGTTGACGCTATTCGTCAAAACCAGACGTACCGCATTTCTCGTCGGGCACTTCGAAGGGGAGCAAAATCGCACGGCACGTACCACCAAAGTCTTATTGAAAAGCTGTTTGGAACACCGGGTTATATTGCACATTGCAATCTCACACGAGGAGCGAGCCGCCATCGTGTAGCAGTGGCTTCACTCTCGGTTTCGGTAGCTTTAATTGTTATTGCTGGTCTTCTTGCAATGTTGCTCACCTATGCGTCCAACGCAAGTGGAATCTCTGAGGGACGAGACGGAGAGATCTCTCAAGACATTATGGTGTCGCTTCCCACAAGCTCCTTTGAGGATAATGCCTCTGCTGCATCAGATACCATTCGTCAGCTTTATAGCGAAAGTTGCGACAAGACCGACCTTGAAGGACTTGGATGGAGTATTGGGCGCCTCAGCTATTGTGTCATTCCAAACGCTATGCTCAGCAGTAGCGCTCAAGACTACTTTGCCTCTTCTCACCAGCTGCAAAACAATACGTATAGCAGCGATATCTCAATACAGCTAGTAGACGAGACAACGTGGCATACCTATATCTCCTCGCTTGGCTTGGATGAAAGTCTCTTTTGCGATAAAAGCCATCCGCGTGGTGTTCTTATCAATACCTATCAAACCACCTATGATGGAAAATATGCAGAGGTAGAGCTTTTTTCAGGCATCGGGACCATACAAATTGCTGCTCCAAACACCTCAGATGATGCCTCCTCGCTCAACCCATTTGAGAGTGGTGAACCCGTTAACACCCAAGCACTTGAAATTGGTGCACTTGAAAAAACATTACCTCCGTGTGTAAACCAGTCAGGCATACCACAGGTCATCTTGCCCGAATGGGCTTCTGACGTCGTCGCTGCAAGCACGTTGAGTAACATTTCCGCATCGTTTACCTGCAACAACAATGCCGAGATCGCCAACAAGGCAGTTGACTCACTCGAGAAAATCTACGAAGAGGACTTCGGCGACATAGCAGATGATATTGGAATCTATAACCTTGCAGACAGCCGAGCACAAACACGTTTAATAGCTCAAACAATGCAGCTCTTTATCTATTGCTTCGCTGTTATAACCGGTCTCATTGCTATTGCAAATGCCTTTAATACGCTCGTTAACTCACTCATACTCAGAAAGCGAGAGTTTGCCGTTTTGAAATCTGTGGGCATGGGTCCACGCGCATTCCGCGCCATGCTTATTTATGAGTGCATGAGCTATGCATTACGCGGGTTTGTTATTGGCCTCATACTTGCAGCACTTGCCGGATTTGGCATGTTTGTTGTTATGCAATCATCCTTTGTTGGTATGGATTTCTTGGGCCTTATACCATGGCAACAAATCGGACTAGCCGCTCTACTTGTGTTGTTTGTCATCGTAATTAGTGTGAGATTCGCATTACGAAGAAGTCGGTCTGAAAACATTGTAGAATCGCTCCGGGCAGACGCTTTGTAAGCGCACGGTAATCTCTGCGGTCACGAGCCGTCGGCGGCACTGCCGTCTACATCGCCCCGCAA
>URWR01000021.1 GCA_900551595.1 uncultured Coriobacteriaceae bacterium | reverse complement strand
TTGAAGATATTTCCAATGGCGAAGCGCGTCTGAGTCCAGGCTATACCGTGGGCATTCTTGAGCAAGAGCCTCAACTTGATGAAGATAAGACGGTGCTTCAAAACATTGAACAGGCCTTTGGCGATGTGATTGCCAAAGTTGCTCGCTTCAATGAGATTGGTGAACTGATGGCTGAGCCCGATGCGGACTTTGACGCATTAATGGCGGAAATGGGCTCTCTTCAGGATGAAATTGATGCTGCCGGTGGTTGGGATCTTGATAGCAAGCTCTCGCAGGCTATGGATGCGCTGCAATGCCCAGATTCTGATGCGCCGATTTCAGTGCTTTCCGGTGGTGAGCGCAGGCGTGTTGCTTTGTGTCGTCTTTTGCTTGAAGCTCCTGATTTGCTGTTGCTCGACGAGCCGACCAACCACCTTGATGCCGAGAGTGTGCTTTGGCTCGAACAATTCCTTCATGACTACCCCGGTGCTGTGTTAGCTGTAACGCATGACCGATACTTCCTCGATGATGTTGCAGAGTGGATTTGTGAGGTAGACCGCGGTCGTCTCTATCCCTATGAGGGCAACTATTCCACCTACCTGGAAACTAAGGCAGCTCGTTTGGAAGCACAGAGCCAACAAGATGCTAAGCGCGCGAAGAAACTGAAGAGTGAGCTTGCGTGGGTGAGAAGTTCTCCCAAGGCGCGTCAGGCAAAGAACCGTGCGCGTTTGGAGCGCTATGAGCAAATGTTGTCTGAGGCTAAAGCTTCGGCAAAGCCCGACTTTACGGAAATTCATATCCCTGCAGGTCCTCGACTTGGAAACAAAGTGCTGGTAGCTGAGCATGTGCATAAGGCATTCGGCGATCGCGTTCTTATCGACGATCTTTCCTTTACGCTTCCGCGCAATGGCATTGTTGGCGTCATTGGTCCTAACGGCGTAGGAAAAACGACTCTTTTCAAGACGATTGTTGGACAAGAATCTCTGACATCAGGCACGCTTGAAGTAGGCGAGACGGTCAAGATCTCTTATGTCGATCAGCTGCGTGGTGGTATCGACCCCAAAAAGACGGTCTGGGAAGTTGTTTCCGACGGCAACGATTACATTCGTGTTGGCGATGAAGAAATACCAAGCCGTGCGTATGTGGCAAGCTTTGGATTTAAAGGAACTGATCAGCAAAAGCCGTCCGGTGTTCTTTCTGGTGGCGAGCGAAATCGACTCAACTTGGCTTTGACGCTCAAACAGGGCGGTAATCTGCTGCTGCTCGACGAGCCTACAAACGATTTAGATGTTGAGACACTCGAAAGCTTGGAAGAGGCGCTAGAGGCTTTCCCGGGCTGCTCAGTGGTGGTAAGCCACGACCGCTGGTTCCTCGATCGTGTAGCCACCCATATCCTTGCATGGGAAGGTACTGACGAAGAGCCGGGCCGCTGGCACTGGTTCGAAGGCAATTTCGAAGCCTACCAGGCCGATCGTGTTGCACGTTTGGGTGCTGAGGCTGCTCGTCCGCATCGCCTGCATCGCAAGCTTACGCGCGATTAAGAAGCACATACATTTTATGAGGCAAAGGGAGCTAAGACGTGGCCTATAAGGCAAAACAGATGATCGTTATGCGCCGTGATCTCAAGATGCGCAAAGGAAAAATTGCTGCTCAGGCAGGTCACGCCTGTGTTGAGGCAACACTGACTGCACTCGTTCGCGAAAACCGTCTTACGCAGGTGCGTGCAACTGAAGATGGTTGGGTGTATTTAGAGGATGAAGGTGCAGAACCGTCGCCACTCTCTGCGTGGTTTGAAGCGGGTGTGGCTAAGGTTTGTGTGTATGTTGATTCAGAAGAGGCACTTCTCGATCTCGCCGAACAGGGACGAGAAAAAGGGTTTGTATACTCTCTTATTCGTGATGCGGGTCTGACTGAGTTTCATGGCGAGCCGACCTATACCTGTTTAGCATTCGAGCCGCTTTTTCCAGAGCAAATAGATCCGCTGACAGGTGAACTGCCGCTCTACTAATAACCTCAATACATCTTGCTACGAAAAACGCCCCCTCACGTGCTTGTGAGAGGGCGTTTTCATCCGTGTTGCGTTGTAAATCTTCGATCGAGAAGAACTACTCCTCCTCAGAGAAGCTCTGAAGTGTAGACATAAGCGGCGGTGTTACCTGCTTCTTACGGCTTACAACGCCCTCGAGCACGGCAATGCCATTTTCTGGCTGTACGCCAAAGGCATGCTCGATAACCTCCTCGGCATTATCGCCCCAGTAGAGAAGGTCGGAGGTCTGTGTCTTAACATCGGTAAACAGATAGAAGACGAGCGGAATTTCATTGGCGGCAGCACCTTCGCTGAGGTAGGGGCCAACGAGTTTCTCTGCTGCGCGGCGGCTATTCTCCGTCATGAAGCTGCCCTGTCCAACGCCAAATCGAACATTGCCACGGGAGAATACCTTGAAGTCGGAGTTAAAGACTTCCTCTGCAGTGCGGCCGGTCAAATCTGCGCCAGCATCAAACATGGCGTCGGCATAGGTCTCAATATCCTCGCCGCAAATCTCAGCAAGTGCCTTGCCAGCACGGACATCGCGTGGCGTGCAGGTGGGGGAGCGGAAGCACAGCGTGTCGGAAAGAATTGCCGACATCATAAGGCCGGCGATGTTAGCGGGAATCTCAACATCGTTCTCTTTGAAAATGCTGTAAATGATGGTGCAGGTGCATCCAACTGGCTCATTGCGGAAGACAACTGGTCCATCGGTTTCGATGGAACCAATGCGGTGGTGGTCAACAATCTCCATGATCTCTGCCTGCTCAAGACCGTCAACCGCTTGACTGCGCTCGTTGTGGTCTACGAGGATGACGTGCTTGCGTCTGACATCAATCATGTTTGCCGAGCTTACAACACCACAGTACAGGCCATTCTCATCGGTAACAGGGAATACACGATGCTGCGTGGCTGCCATGGACTTCTGTGCGTCGTCAATAGAGGTGTTAACAGAGAAGCGCAAGATTTTATCGCTAGGAAGCATCTTTGCGCGTACCGGAATCGACATGGTAACTAAGCGAGCCGCTGCATAGGTGTCGTATGGGGTTGCGATAATGGCGCAGCCATTGCGCTCGGCGGAAGCAACGACACGCGGAGAGACGTGTGCATCGCAGCAAATGATGAGGCACTGAGCACCGCAATCCACGGCAAACTGCTGTGTTTCGTAGCGGTTGGTGCAGAGAACGATATCGCCCTCTTCGACCATGTCCTCCATCATTTCAGGGGTGGTGCCAACGCACATTTTGCCGCTTGTAATAACCTGCTCAGGATCGCCAAGCACCATGGTGGCATCGAGCGTAGAAAGGATGTTCTCGTATCTGGTTCGTGAGGTGGCTAAAACCTCAGTATCGAGAATATCCATGTTGGCATTGGCAATATCGCGCACAGCAATAAGGCCCTTGAGGTCGCGCCTGTCATCAACAATACAAAGCGTTCCAGCCTTTTCGTCACGCATAAGATTCCAGGCAGTGAACAAGCTTGTCTCAGCATCAATGCCGGGAAGGGGGGTGATTTTAATGTCTTTAATCTGCGGGGTAACCGTGGTGATAAGGGGCGGCTCTTCGAAGCCAAAGTGCTTGAGTACAAAAGCGGTCTCACGGTTGATTGCACCGGCGCGGCGTGCTTCGTAAATGGGCTCGCTAATCTGATTTTTGAGATAAGCGTATGAGATAGCAGAGCAAATACTATCGGTGTCAGGATGCAGATGACCAATTACATTAACTTTGCGAATAGCCTCGGCCATAGAAACTCCTTGATGCGTTGTGAGGACATACGTCGTTACGTACATATTGCTTCTCATTTTGCCACGTACTGGCGTGATTTTTCATTCCACTTACAAACCACCACCGAATTCCCGCTTCCGTCTACCGTCTGCCGCGTTCGTTGTGCGTTGCGCTATCAATTTGACGTCATTTTGCGGCGCACGTCCTACTATGACTGACGGGATGTTGATTGAAGGGAGCGCAGTTTATGCATACCGGTGATTTGAGAACAAGAAAAGCCGTCATTATTGGCGCGGGTCGCGTGGGGTCTCATGCGGCATTGTGTCTCATGTTTCAACATTTGGTGAATGAGATTGTCTTTCTTGATGTAAATAAAGAAGCTGCCTACGCACAGGCACTCGACTTGGATGACCTGGCATCATCGTTGGGCGATTCGTTCCGCATTCGCGTTGGTGACTACTCAGATTGTGCCGATGCACATTTCGTCATTCTTACAGCAGGGCGCTCTCGTCATCCGGGCGAGACGCGCCTGCAAATGCTCGATGGCACCGTTAAGGTTCTCAAGAACATTGTTGGCCCCATTCGTGAATCGGGCTTCCACGGAATTCTGATTAGTGTGTCAAACCCCGCAGACATTGTGACGGAGTATTTGTATCGCAATCTGAATCTGCCACGCGGTCAAATTTTTGGTACGGGCACAGCACTCGATTCTGCTCGTTTAAGGCGTGTGCTCTCCGAGATTCTTGATGTGAATAGTCGCCAAATTCAGGCATTTTGTATGGGTGAGCATGGTGACTCCATGTTTGTGCCGACCTCGCGTATTGCAGTGGAAGGTATGGCACTGCGTGAATATCTTTCACTCAGGCCAGACATTGTTGGGCGTGTGGACTACGACGAAGTTATGAAACGCGTGCGTGAGAGCGGTTCGACCATTGTGAGTGGCAAGGGGTGCACTGAGTTTGGTATTGGTTCAGTCATTGCCACGCTTGTAACGGCTGTTCTTCATGATGAGAAGCGCGTTATTCCGCTTTCGGTACACCTTGATGGCGAATACGGCGAGTCTGGCATTTCAGTTGGTGTTCCCTGCGTTATTGGCGATGATGGCGTAGAGTCAGTTCTTGAAATTGATTTGTCTTATGAGGAGCGTAAGGCTATGCGTTCTTCGTGCTCTATTATCCGTGAAAATCTTGCCCATGCACTGGGGGAGTAGCACACACCGAAGAACTCGTTAGCTTCATGAAGAAAGGGAACCTATGAATAACTTTTCTTTCAATTGTCCAACAAAGTTTGTATTTGGGCGCGGCACAACCGACCAGACTGGTGCTCAGTTAGCAGCGCTGGGTCATCGTCATGCGCTTGTCGTATATGGCCAAGGTTCTGTTGTGCGCACAGGCACGTTGGGGCGCGTGCTGGCTTCGTTAGATGAGGCTGGCGTGAGCTATGTTGAACTTTCCGGAGCACGTCCTAATCCCGAGATAGAGCTTGTTCGTAAGGGCGTGGAGCTTGCCCGCAACGAGAAGGTCGATGTTATTCTGGGTGTTGGTGGTGGTTCTACTATTGATACTGCTAAGGCTATTTCGCTTGGTGTTCCTTATACGGGCGATACCTGGGATTTATTCAGCCGTGCAGCACAGCCAATTGCAGAGGGCAAGCCTCCTGTTGCCTGTGTGCTGACAATTCCGGCGGCTGGCTCCGAGGCATCTGATTCCTGCGTTATTACCAATGATGAGAAGTGCCTGAAAAAGGGACTTTCTACGGACCTGAATCGTCCTGAGCTGGCCATTATGGATCCTGAGCTCACCTTTACACTTCCGCCTTATCAAACGGCTGCAGGCGTTACCGATATGTGCGCCCACATTATGGAGCGCTATTTCTCTGGTGCTGATGCTGTTCCTGTTACCGATGGTATTGCCTGTTCATTACTGCGTACGCTGATTGCTGAAGCCCCTCGCGCACTTGCAAATCCTGAGGACTACGACGCGCGTGCCAATATCATGTGGGTAGGCATGCTTGCTCACAACGGCATTGCTGGTGTTGGGCGCAATTTGGTGCCAACCTCGCGCGCTGGTGGATGGGAGAGCCACGGTCTGGAACACGAACTCTCAGCGCATGATCCAAAGATCGCTCATGGTGCTGGTCTTGCTGTTATTTTCCCAGCTTGGATGCGCTATGTGTGGCGTGAGAATCCAGAAAGATTCTTGGCGTTTGGCCGCGATGTCTTTGATATTGAGCCCGTCAATCCGGAAGAGGATGGCGTAGATATTACTGCCGAGCAAGCGGTTGCCGATGCGGTTGAAGCGACCATCGATGCACTGCAAGAGTTCTTTGTATCAATGGGTATGCCTTCGACGCTGGGCGAGCTTGGCATTACTGAGGCTGATATTGACGCTTTAATTCAGACACTTGAGCAGAACAAAGGGGCTGAATTCGGAGAGTTCAAGCGTCTAACCATGGATGACGCTCGCAGCATTTATATGTCGGCGCTGTAAGGGGACAGCATGGATATCCTGAGTGGCGTTATCGACTATGTTCTAAACGATCTGGGCTCTACCGTAACTCTTTCTATACTCATGCTTCTGCTCGGCCTCATTGTTGGCATGAAGCCTGTTAAGGCAATTTCTGCTGCCGTCATGTTTGGCGTGGGTTTTTCGGCCATGTCGCTCGTTATCGAGTACATGACAAATGCCATTAGCCCTGCAGCTGAGGCTATGACAGAAAGTGTTGGAAAGTCGTTTGAGATTGTGGATGGCGGCTGGCCCACACTGGCACTTATTACCTGGACGTGGCGGTCGGCGTTTTTGCTATTCCCACTGCAAATAGCGATAAACGCCATCATGTTTGCGACGGGACGGACAAAGACGCTCAATGTCGATCTTTGGAATGTATGGGGCAAGGCTTTTATGGCACTTGTCGTTGAATACGTCACAGGATCGTTTATTGCAGGCATGATAGTAGCATCCCTGCGTATTGTGCTGGAACTTGTATTGGGCGATGCGATTCAGCCGCGCATTTTTAAGCACACGGGACTGCCTGGTGTAACCTGCCCCCACTCAGGATTGCTCCATATGGCAACGCTTTATCCGATTGATTTGTTGTTGCGTAAAATTCCTCTTCTTAACCGAGAAAGCTTTGATGCAGAGTACCTGCGTTCAAAGATTGGCATTTTTGCCGAGAACCACATCATGGGCTTTATTTTGGGCATCCTTTTTGGTTTGATTGCGCGCTATAGCTTTGCTCAAGCGTTGGTATTGGGCTTTTCTGCAGCATGCGCTATGACCATGCTGCCCATTGCCACTGGGCTCTTTGGCAATGCGCTTACGCCCATCTCGGATGCCTGTCGCTCATTTATGGAGCGCCATGCCAAGGGACGTGAGGTTCTTATTGGTCTCGATATTCCTATTCTTTTGGGCAATACGGAGATCTGGGCAGCCTCTATGGTGTCGGTACCGTTCACGCTGCTTTGGGCTGTTATCATGCCTTGGAACAACATGCTGCCCTTTGCAGGAATTGTTAACTATGGTTGTGGCTTGGTTGCTTACTACGTGTGCAATGGCAACCTTCTGCGCATGATTCTTCTTATGGCAGGAGTTTCGGCTCCTCTGTATTTGTGGTGCGGAAACGCCGTTGCGCCCGTGGTGAGTGATTTGGCGCTCAATGTAGGTATTATTCAGAGCGGTTTTATTTCCAACTCCGGTATCGATTGTCCGCTCTTTACCTATGCATTTTCGTTCCTAAGCCAAATAACACAGGGCAATTTCTTGCCACTGATAATGTGTGTCTACTTTGCCTTTGGATACTTCCTGCTTATTCGTGATCTTCATCGTGAAGAGGCGGAGAAGCATGGTGATAAGGACGTAAGCGCTGCACAAACAGCAGAAAACACCGCCTCACCCGATGCTGCGGCTGTTGTTGAATCAGTGAGTGCAGGAGATAATTAGAGCAATATTTGGCTTAAATAGAACATTTGGCAGAATGCTTTTATCGGCAACTCACGCTAGAGTCATAGATAGAGAACGCGGAATAAAACAGGAGATTGTTCAGTTGCTTTTATCGAAAGAATCCTGTGTTTAGACGTGTTCACACAGCAGCAAGTTTTGGTTAGCTCGGTAGAGGAATGAGAGGATGAGCATGGAGTTTGTAACCTTCAATAACGGCGTTACGATTCCGCAAGTTGGCCTTGGTGTATTCCAGACACCTGATGGCGATGAAACTGCAAATGCTGTTCGCTGGGCACTCGAAGCAGGCTATCGCCATATCGATACCGCTAAGGTGTATGGCAATGAGGCAAGTGTTGCAGAGGGCATTCGTCAGAGTGGTGTAGCCCGCGAAGACATCTTCCTGACTACTAAGCTGTGGAACGATGATATTCGCGCTGGTCGTTTCCGCGAGGCATTCGAGGAGAGCCTGGCTCGTCTTGATACCGACTATGTAGACCTGTATCTCATTCATTGGCCTGTGGATCGCCGTCTTGAGGCATGGGCAGAGATGACACGCCTGTATGAAGAGGGTAAGATCCGCGCTATTGGCGTAAGCAACTTCCAGCAGCATCATCTTGAGGAGCTTGCTGAAGTTTCTGATATTGTGCCTGCCGTCAACCAGATTGAGTCAAATCCCTACTTCAACAATCAGCCGCTGGTTGATTACTGCCTTGAGAAGGGCATTCAGGTTGAGGTCTGGAGCCCGCTTGGTGGTACTGGCGGAAGCATTCTCGATGACGAGCGCATTGCAGCAATTGCTGAACGCTATGGCAAGAGCCCTGCACAGGTAGTCATTCGCTGGCACTTGCAGCGTGGCACCATTTGCCTGCCTAAGTCTACGCATCAGGAGCGCATTGTTGCCAACCTTGATGTATTTGACTTCGAGCTGTCTGACGAGGATATGGCTGCTATGTTTGCACTGGAGCGTGGTACCCGCACTGGTGCAGACCCAGATAACTTTGATTTCTAATTAACAGAACTTCAAAGCAGAACGGTTTATCACAACTGTTATCTATCGCTTTGTTTGTTAGGCCCGGACTTCTTGTCTGGGCCTTTTTCTATCTGGATATATATCAAATAGAGCCATTGGAGCCCTTCTCCAGGACCTTGCGTATATTGCGGGGTCCTGTTCTTTTGTGCAACTCTTTGTTGCTTGTAGTTACTGCTTGCCTCTCGGAGAATAAAGATGTGAATATCGACTTCATCTCACGAGGAGATAATATGCTGCTTAAAAAGGATGAGCTGTCTCGCCTACGCCGCGAGCGTGGACTTACTCAAGAGGATCTTGCTCAAAAACTCTTTATCACTCGTCAGGCGGTTAGTCGCTGGGAGCGCGGTGAGACTGAACCTGGTATCGATATGATTAAGCTCATTGCTCGAGAGCTTGAAGTGCCTATAACAATGCTTCTCGACATGCCGGAGGAGTATTGTCAAAGCTGCGGGATGATGTTTACTGGACCCAACCAACATGGTCACGAGGCAGATGGTACAGAAACCAACAGATACTGCCGCTGGTGCTATGACGAAGGCAAGTATACCTACGAAACCACTATGGAGGACATGATTGAGGAATGTGCTCCACGCATGTCTGAAGCAATGGGTTGGTCGGTGGATGAGGCGGCATCACTGCTGGGCGCAATTCTGCCCACGCTTGAACGCTGGACGAGAGATTAGCTCATGGACTTCTCTGATATAGATGCAAGGCTGCTCTCCCGTGCAGGCGTAAGCAAGGCTTTCCATGAAAAGTGGGGCTGGATGATTTACTGGGTCGGTGGTAAGCAGTTTGCTTGTGAGTTTATTGCCAAGGTGGATGCTAAAGCGCCTTATGCTGGACGTTACTTACTTTCACTTAAGTGTGATCCTGATCGTATTTTAGAGCTACGGGCTGAATATCCAGAAGCTGTTTTGCCAGGATACTATTCAGATGGCCGTACTTGGATTTCAGTTGATATAGATGCTGGTCTTCCTGAGAACCTTATCTTTAATCTCTGTGATCAGAGCTACGAACTTGTATTTGCGAAACTCCCTAAACGTATTCAGAGCGAGATTTGTTCCTAAAGTATCAGGAATAGATGTTATAGCTAGCTATGTTGTAAATGATTTTCACCGTTGAGCCAACGGAAGCCTTTTATCGAAAAGCCCGTAATTCCAAACAGCTCTTTAACGAACTGTAATCAACAAACAAACGCCAAATAGGTATCCTAGAGGGGTGATATAAGTCCAACGGCTACGAATTACATTAATTCGTCCTGGTATAAGGGAGGATTCATGTTCTGTCCAAAATGCGGTTCACAGCTTGCAGATGGTACAAAGTTTTGCCCCAAGTGCGGTGCTGCACTTGGAGACAATGCAGGTGCTCCAACGCCCGGAGCTCCCAATCAATTTAATAATGGACAAGGAGTTCCTCAGCCCCAAGGGGTTAACTATACTCCGTCTCCTATACAGCCAAAGAAAAGCAACAAAGGCCTGTTCATCGGTCTTGGCGTGGCAGCAGTAGCTATTGTTATTGCGCTCGTCCTGTTCTTCACAAGCTGCTTTGGCGGTGGTAAGGATAGCTATGTTGGAACCTGGGAGGGCACCGCTACATATCAGGGCATTTCTGTTGACTGCACCCTTCAGCTCAATGAGGATAAGTCTGCAGAAATGGAGATGAGCTTTGCGGGTCAGTCTCAAACAATGGATAACCTCCAGTGGCGTGCTACTGATGATGGTATAGAAGTTGCTACTGAGGATAAAGATGACTGGACGGAATTTGAACGCGATGGCGATGCACTTGTCATCGATCAAAGTGGCATTGAGATAGAGGTCACAAAGAAATAGCGGGATAAAAAATTCCAGGAAGACTCAAATGCGCAGCTCGTGACAAGTGTCAGGGCTGCGCATTTTGTATAGCTTGCTACTCTGGTAAAGCTTTATGCAGCTTCGTTTTGCTTGCAAACGAGCGTCATAAGTGGTGCGCCAATAATATCGGCTACGAGGTCGCACTTTGTCATAAGAAGGAAGAACACATTGCCGCGACCACAGCCGTCGCCAAGCGTCTCAAAGTTACCCATGCCCTTACTGATAACAACGTCAGCATTGTAGAAGGTGCGCTGGAACTCTTCAGTACTGTCTTCAACAATGGTGGTCGGAATGGCTACGCCGCTCGGTAGAACGCGAGCAACACGATCCATGCCAACTTGCTGAGCGTCTTCTACCGTAACATCGTTAATAATGGGGCCACCGCGAACGCCAAAGGTAACCTGTACATTCGGGTTTTCCTGCAAGATTTGCTCGATAAGGATTTTGTCCAGAACAATCTCGCCGCAGTTATCACCTAAATACATGATGTTCTGTGCTGAACGGATCTGCTCGAGAAGCTCTGCTGAATCATCAAGAGCAAAGGTGATATCAGGCACGCGGTCAAGCAGAGCGGTTACATCGTCTTGGGTAAAGGTGTTTTTGGAACCAAAATCAATGAGATTACCTGCTGCTGCATAGCGCAAGGCAAGCTGGAAAGGATTATCGGCAGCAGCAATTTGCTCCAAGCATTCTGGCTCGCGGTCCAGCAGGAGCTGGTTGTACTGGATTTTTATATCGTGATAGGGATCATTCGTGCCAACAAGCGGCATGATGCGCTCCAACAAGGTGCCCATATGTGTGGGTTTTACACGCTCGCCGCCAATCTCTTCAAGAAGACTGTCCTTAATATCAAGCATTTGGGACAGCACGTAGTCACTCAAATTGCAAAAGGTTGCAATACGGCGAACTTGCTTCTCGTAGCATCCACGGCAATCGGGTGACTGAGGGATGGTGCTGGACGTTGTAGTGGCTTCTGCCATCTATGCCTCGCTCTCATCAGAGATAAATGTAATTTCACCTGTTGTAGCATCCATTGAGCTAATACGTGCGAGTGATTCCACACGAATGCCCTGTTCGCATAAGATATTTCTGCCCGGTTGGAAGGATTTTTCAATAGCAAAACACATGGCCACCACTTCGGCATGAGCCTGTTTACACAAATCGAGAAGTCCTTCTGCGGCCGATCCGTTGGCAAGAAAATCGTCAACAATAACAATACGTTCATTGGGGTTGAGGAGTTTCTTCTCTACGACAACGGTGTAATCACGGTTGTGAGTATAGGAGTGAACAGAGGTGCGCCACTGCGACCCCTGGAGGTTCTGTGACTCCTTCTTGCGGGCAAAAACAACGGTGGGACACCCCAGAGCAAGGGCTGTTACGCAGGCAAGGCCAATGCCTGAAGTCTCGATGGTGAGGACTTTATCAACCTTTTCTCCTGCAAGCCGACGTGCCCATTCATCGGCCATGTGCTGGTAAAGCTGCATATCGCAGCCATGATTGAGAAATGAATCGACTTTAAGAACATTGCCGGGACGAACCGCCCCATCATGTCTCATTCGTTCTTCAAGCTCGCGCATGACACTCCTTGCCACGTAAAGATCTTGTAGTTCAAAAAAGCCCGGGAGCACGCAGGCAGCCCGGGCTTGGTGTTTTAATGCACCACAAGACTCTATGCTTGTGTGAGCGCTTCAGTAATGGAAGCAGCAGCTGTCTTACCGGCACCCATGGCCAGAATAACAGTAGCGGCGCCCGTTACAATGTCGCCACCGGCCCAAATGCGCGGGTCAGAAGTGCGGCCGTTCTCGTCAGCCTCAATGTAGCCCCACTTGTTGAGCTTGACATCGCTGATCATGCCAGCCAGAGGGTTGGCGTTGGTGCCAATAGCAGAAATAGCTACGTCACAAGGAATTTCCTCGATAGCACCCTCGATAGGAACAGGACGACGACGGCCAGAAGCATCGGGCTCACCGAGCTCCATCTTCTGAACGCGGACAGCGCAGACGTTGCCATCTTCGCCAGCAAGGAACTCAAGCGGTGCAACGAGCTCGCGAACCTCAACGCCTTCGGCCTTGGCGTGATGCAGCTCGGCACGACGAGCGGGCATTTAGGCCTCCGGACGGCGGGAGACAAGGGCTGCGTGCTCTGCGCCCAGACGCTTGGCGGTACGCACGGCGTCCATAGCAACATTGCCGCCGCCAAAGACAACAACACGCTGTCCATGCTTGGTGGGCGTGTCGTACTCGGGGAACTGGTTTGCCTTCATCAGGTTAACGCGTGTGAGGTACTCGTTTGCAAAGAAGACGTTTGGCAGGTTCTCGCCGGGAACATTCAAGAACTTAGGAAGACCAGCGCCTGTAGCAATGTAGATGGCGTCAAAGCCCTTGTCGAACAGCTCCTGAGCATTGGTAATACGGCCTGCGACTGAGTTGTACTCAAAGTGAACGCCGAGATCCTCAAGACCATCGATCTCGCGCTTAACAACTGCCTTGGGCAGACGGAACTCAGGAATGCCGTAGACAAGAACGCCGCCGCCGGTGAAAAATGCCTCAAAGACAGTGACCTCAAAGCCATTGCGTGCAAGCTCGCCTGCGCAGGTAATGCCAGAGGGGCCAGAGCCAATAACGGCAACCTTCTTGCCGTTGCTCGGGGCAACCTTAGGCTTCGAACCAAGCTCAGGCTGGTCGCCTACGAAGCGCTCCAGCTGACCAATGGCAATAGGATCGCCCTTCTTGCCCAAAATGCACTTGCCTTCGCACTGGTTCTCCTGTGGGCAAACGCGGCCACAAATAGCAGGCAGCATGGAATCCTCGCGGATAATATCCAGTGCACGACCGAACTCTTCAGCGCGAATGGCCTCAATGAACTGAGGAATCTTAATGTTTACGGGGCAGCCCGTTACGCAGAGCGGCTTCTTGCAGTCGAGGCAGCGATTGGCCTCAGCAAGTGCCATCTCCTTAGTGAAGCCCTTATCAACCGGACGGAAATCGCATGCGCGCTCAGCGGCCGGCTCTTCGTTGTCGGGCGTGCGGGGTGCCTTTGCGTTGGGAACGTACTTACCGTTTACCTGTGGCATGCGCAGGTCGCCTCCTCGTAAGCCTTCATAGCCTGACCTTCTTCAGTGCGATAGGCTGCCTGACGCATACGAAGGTCGTCCCAGTTGACCTTTGTTGCATCGAAATCGGGGCCGTCTACACAAGCGAACTTGGTCTCGCCATCGATCTCGACACGGCAGCAGCCGCACATTCCTGTGCCATCAACCATGATGGGGTTGAGCGATGCAATAACGGGGGTGTCGTACTTCTCGGCGGTGAGAGCGGCGAACTTCATCATGGGAACAGGACCAACGCAGAAGACGTGATCTACAGCCTTGTCCTGAAGCAGACGCTCGAGCGGCGCAGTTACGACGCCCTTCTCACCGTAGGAACCATCGTCTGTGGTGATATGGATGTGATCCTCCGGGAAAATCTCGCGGAACTGATCTTCCAGCAGCAGCAGGTCCTTGGTGCGAGCACCCATAATGGCGTGAACTTCGTGGCCGGTAGCTGCAAGTTGGCGTGCAACAGGAAATGCGATAGCAAGACCAACGCCACCGCCGATAACTGCCCAGGTGCCGTCGCCCATCTCGGTGGGCTGGCCGAGCGGACCAGTTACATCCTGCAGATAGTCGCCCACCTCATAGGTGGAGAGCATCGTGGTGGTTTTACCAATTACCATGAAGATGAACTCAACCCAGCCCTCTTCGCCGTTCCAATCTGCGAAGGTGAAAGGCACGCGCTCGCCCGTTTCGTTTGCACGGACCATCAGGAACTGACCAGCATGGGCATGCTTGGCCATCTCTGGGGCCTCGATGCGGAACTTAAACACCTTCTCAGAGAACTGCGTTTTTTCGAGGATCTTGTACATACAACGATCTCCTCTCCGCTACTCCCTGTCGTGTCGGAGTACAGAGACGCCTCCGACAATCCCTCCTTGTGGCACCGCTTTTACTGAGCGGGGTCATAGACTGTTCTATTCTAGCGACTTCTCGCGCCTTTCTTGTGATTAGATGAGGACTGAATAAAAGCATTTGAAATAATGCACTGCTCAGCAACGGATGCTGCATCTTGCACCATCAGCTCAAAATCATCCAGAAACGTGCCTTTGAGCTGACGGAGAGCCCAATCGGCAACCGACATCTTTCCCGGCGGTCGACCGATACCACAGAGCACACGAGAAAAGTCGCGAGTACCTAGCTTGTTGGCTATCGAGCGAAGCCCATTATGGGCATTGAGGCCTCCGCCAAACTTGGTGCGCACCTCTCCAGCGGGAAGATCAACCTCGTCATGTATGACAAGAATTTCTGCAGGAGAAATTCCGTGAGCACGCATGAGTTTGGAAAGAGGGCCGCCACTTGTATTCATATAACCTTGCGGTTTGGCGAGAAGTATCTCATGAGAACCAATGCGAGCAGGTGCAACTAAGCAACCAGCATCGGTTTTCCAATAATGAACCCGCGCCCTTTCGGCAAGAGCATCTATACAGGCAAACCCTGCATTGTGGCGGGTGTGAACATACTCATTGCCCGGATTGCCCAGGCCGCACACAAGGCGAACCTGGGCAGGACCAGTTACTTTAGCCATAGAACTGCTCGGCATTCGTGCTTTTTACAGCTCGGCGCTTCCGCCAAACAGATCACTTACAGAGTTATTGGCATAGACTGCATAGATAGCGTCGGCCATTTCTTGTGCAATGGAGATGGTCTTGATCTTAGAGCCAGGCTTATTGGCTGCTTCACAAGGAATGCCGTCGGTTACGACACATTCAACCAGCGGTGCTTCCTGCAAACGTTGAATAGCGGGCTCTGAGAAAATGCCGTGGGTAGCAGAGACATAAATATCGCCGGCGCCCATCTCCTTAAGCTTACGTACGGAGTTGCAAAGCGTGCCGGCGGTGTCGATCATATCGTCATTGACAATACAGGTCTTTCCCTTAATGTCGCCGATGATACCCATGACTTCTGCTGCATTGTGCTTGGGACGACTCTTATGAGCAATGGCAACCTCACACCCAAGATAATCGGCCAGCTTCTTTGCATGCTTTGCACGACCCATGTCAGGTGAGACAACCACGGTGTTTGACCAGTCAAAATCTTTAGCCTTGAAATAGTCGCCAATCAAATAGAGGGCAGTGAGGTGCGTTACTGGAATATCGAAGAAGCCTTGAATTTGTCCTTGGTGGAGGTCGAGCGTAATAATGCGGTCGACGCCAGCAGCCTCAAGAAGATTGGCAACAAGACGAGCGGTAATGGGTTCGCGAGAAGCCGCTTTGCGGTCTTGGCGAGCATATGCGAAGTGCGGCAGCACAACTGTGACGCTCTGTGCGGATGCACGGCT